>CANFZC010000032.1 GCA_947451475.1 Flavobacteriaceae bacterium
AACGTCTTGTTTTAAGATCAATTCCATGTTGTTGTCCTTTATTATAGAAGTTAGGTTCCGTTGAACGAGAAACCAACAACTTTATGTTTATATTATTTTAATAAATCGGCCACGTATGGCATTAAAGCTAAATGACGAGCTCTTTTTACAGCTACAGACACTTTTCTTTGGTATTTTAATGAAGTTCCAGTTAAACGACGTGGCAAAATTTTACCTTGTTCGTTTACGAATTTCAATAAGAAATCTGGATCTTTATAATCTACGTATTTAATACCTGATTTTTTGAAACGACAATATTTTTTAGTTTTGTTAGTTTCAATGTTTAATGGAGTTAGATATCTGATATCACCGTCCTTTTTTCCTGAAGCGGATTGTTGTAGAGTTGCCATAATAATTACGCTTTAGATGCTTTTAATTTAGTTCTTCTTCTTTCTGCCCATGAGATTGCGTGTTTGTCTAAACTTACAGTTAAGAAACGCATAACTCTTTCGTCACGTCTAAATTCAGTTTCAAAAGCAATAAGAGCTTCTCCTGATACTTTGAATTCGAATAAGTGGTAAAAACCACTTTTCTTGTTTTGGATTTCGTAAGCTAATTTTTTTAAGCCCCAATCCTCTTTAGATACCATCTCTGCTCCTTTTGACGTAAGAAAATCTTCAAATTTGCTTACTGTTTCCTTTACCTGAACTTCAGATAAAACGGGATTTAAGATGAAAACAGTTTCGTAATGATTCATAATAATATGATTAAAATTTTTAATTGGGCGCAAAAATAGGAATTCCTTTTTAATAATCAATGGAGAAGTGCAATAAATCGTCTAAAAGTACAAAAGACCGTTTAAAAGCAAAAAAAATCGATAAAATGTTAGGTGGTTTAAAAAAAACTATCTATTTTTACAACTCCAAATCTATAAAAGTAAAGTTATGAAACTAAATTGTGTCGTTGTCGATGACAGTTCCATCCAAAGGATGATCATCGCAAAGTTAGTAAATAATCACCCAAATCTACATTTAGTCGGTGATTTTTCAAATGCAATTGAAGCAAAAAATTGCATGTCGGTTCACACTGTTGATTTAATATTTCTAGATATTGAAATGCCAGTCATTAGTGGATTTGATTTTCTTGACGGATTAAAAGTAAAACCCCAAATTATTTTTATTACGTCAAAAGCAGAATATGCCATGAAGGCATTTGATTATGATGCTACGGACTACCTACAGAAACCGATAGCTCTTGATCGTTTTAATGCATCTGTAAGAAGAGCGATGGATTTCCATATGCTTAAGAAAGAAAATCAAGAAGAAGAAGGTGAACACATTTTTATTAAAAGTAATCTTAAAAAGCTTAAGGTTTACACTAATAAAATTAAATGGATTGAAGCTTATGGTGATTATGTAAAAGTAGTTACTGAAGAAGATAGTAATCTAGTGTTATCTACAATGAAGTCATTTGAGAAGGATTTATCAAAAGATAAGTTTATTCGAGTTCATAAGTCTTATATCATCAATATTGACAAAGTTGAGCGCTTCAATAGCAAGTTTGCCGAAATAGGAGTAACTAAAATTCCACTTAGTCGAAATAAAAAAGAAGATTTAATTAAAGCTTTAGCAATAGCTTAATAAAAGTCTACATTTACAGATACCTTAATGGATCTGAATTGTATAACCACATCAAAACTATTCAGTATTTTCTGGATAGTTTTTTTTGTGCTTTGTAATCCCGTTTCTGTTGGGATTTTAATCATTATTGTTCTAATATATTCATTTCGAATTCTGCTGATAACAGGTTCCTCTGGTCCTAGTACAGGTATTGATAAGTTTTGTTGTAACACCTGATACAACCACATTGATCCCTCTTTTAGTTTTTCAAAGTCGCGATGTTTCAAGGTTAGTTTGATTAACCTATAAAAAGGTGGGTAATAATATATTCTTCTTTCATACAATTGTTCTTTAAACATTCCGTCATAATCATTATTAGTTACTTGTTGAATAATAGTATGCAAGGGATTATAAGTTTGTATGATTACTTTGCCTCGTTTTTCTGAGCGGCCAGCCCTACCCGATACTTGGGTCATCATTTGATAACTTCTTTCAAACGCTCTGAAGTCGGGGTGGTACAACATATTGTCTGCATTCAATATTCCTACTAAGGATACATTGTCAAAGTCCAATCCTTTTGCTAGCATTTGAGTTCCGACTAGCACATCAATTTCTCTATTCTTAAACCCGTCAATTATTTTATCAAAACTGTATTTCCCTCGCGTTGTATCTTGGTCCATGCGTTTGATGTTTTTATTGGGAAATAAAGAAGATAATTCTAATTCTATTTGTTCTGTTCCGAATCCTTTGGTTTCTAAATCGACACTGGAGCAACTATGACAATTGGAGGGTTTAGCCATACTGTAGCCACAATAATGACAGCGCAATTGATTTTTATATTTATGGTACGTTAGACTAACATCGCATTGCGGGCATTGGGGTACATGTCCACATGTCATGCATTCCAAGACTGGTGAGAAGCCTCTGCGGTTTTGAAATAGAATTACTTGTTCTCCATTGGAAAATGCTTCGTTGATATGGTCAATTAAAACAGTACTGAAATGGCCTTTCATTTTCTTCTTGAAATAGGCTTCTTTTAAATCTACAAGTTCAATTTCGGGCATGGGAACTTTTCCGAATCGTTCTGTTAAAGACACTAATCCGAACTTACCAATTGTTGCATTGTAATAGGTTTCTATGCTTGGTGTAGCGGAACCTAGTAGTACTTTTGCCTCATGTGCCTGGGCTAATACAATCGCAGAATCTCTAGCATGATAACGAGGCGCAGGATCTTGTTGTTTAAACGTTTGCTCATGTTCTTCGTCTACTATAATTAAACCTAAATTGGAAAAAGGTAAAAACAAAGCAGATCGAGCACCGATTACTATTTGCGCTTTATCTGAATTTTGAAGTACTTGTTGCCAAACTTCTACTCTTTCATTATTGCTGTATTTTGAATGAAAAACGGCTACTTTATTACCGAAATATTGCGTAAGGCGCGACACTAATTGTGTGGTTAAGGCAATTTCGGGCAACAAATACAAAACTTGTTTATCTGATGCGAGGTATTTTTCGATAAGACGTGTATAGATTTCGGTTTTACCGCTTGACGTGACCCCTTGTAATAGACATACTTCCTTAGTAGTCAATACTTCCTCGATTGCGTCATGTGCAACTTGTTGCGCGGAACTTAACTCTAAGGCCTTATCCGTTTTATTCTTTTCAAAACTAATACGATCTTCTTTTAAGTAATATTCTTCAAAGACCTGTTTGTCAATTAGTGCTTTTACAATGGTAGCGGAAGAATTAGTGCTCGCTGTTAATTCTTTTAATGAAATAGGTTTCTTGTTTTGAGCTTGTAATTGAAAAAACTGCAAAACTAAATCCTTTTGCTTGTTAGCTTTTTTAGTAAAATTATCCAATAGCGCAATAAGGTTTGCTTCCTCTTCGTAGACTTTATTTAGCCTGATGTAGCGTATTAGTTTGGGTTTGTATACTTCTTGAATTTCTTCCTGTAAAGTAATGATGTTCTTTTTTAATAGCTTTTGAATTACAGGTAAGACTGTCTTTTTATTTAAGATGTCAATAATATTTTGAACCTTTAAAGAGGACTGGTGTTGTAATGCTTCGTAAATCAAAAACTCCTCATCTGATAGTTCGGCATCATTTACTACCGTTTGGCTTTGGATAGCGATTAAAGTTTCACTTTCTAAAAGCAATGCAGAAGGAAGAGCTCCTCTATATACATCGCCGATGTTGCACATATAATAGTTGGCTATCCAAAACCAGAGATTGATTTGGAATTCATTGACGATTGGTGTTTCGTCTATTATTTGGTCAATTTCTTTCGCTTCGTATAATGTCGGTGGGTTTTGATGCAAATCAATTACGAGCGCGGTGTATATTTTATTTTTACCAAAGGGTACCGCTACCCTCATTCCTTTTTTTAGGATTGTATAATCAGAAGCTGAAACTTTGTAGGTAAAAGTTTTAGGCAGTGAAAGCGGAATAATGACTTCAATGAAATAGTTCATTCGCTCGTACTATTTTAATCGAATCCATGTTTGTGACCTCCCAATAAGTGGTATTCCGATATACCCTCGAACGACAAGTTTGTCTTTGCTTTGTAATGTTATTTTACAGTGGTAGCTTTTTCCGTTCTTTGGGTCGGTTATTTTACCTCCTTCATAAACGTCTCCTTTTTTGGTTAGCCCTTTTATGATTACAAGTCCGAGTATGGGTTTATTCTTATCATCACCTTCGCATTTTTCACATCTATAGTGTCTTTTTTCTTGTTCGAAGATTTCGATGATTTTACCGTACACTTTTCCTTTGTGTTCAAAAATCTCCACTATGCCTTTCTCTTTACCCGTTTCATCGTCAATGGTCGTCCACTTTCCAAGTATAGATTGAGACTGACAGAGTTGGCATGCCAACAAAATAATAAAGAGAATTTTTAGTTTCATGACAATTCAAGTTCTTTGCGCTTTTCACGTTTGATATGATTGATAGAGGCATTTAGATCAAAGCCTAAAAGTAAAACCATACAGTTAATCCAAATGTAAAACATAACCACTAATAAAGTCCCTATAGAGCCATATAATTCATTATACTTTGAAAACTTCACCACCCAAATTCCGAAGAAATAGGACGAGATAATAATAAGTATAGTTGTAAAAACTGAACCTATAGAGATAAAAGCTCTATTTTTTTCATTGCGGATTCCGAATCGGAATAACAGTGAGGTAGACATTAAAATCATTAAAATAACAAAGATATACCGACCCATTTCGATGAGTGGAATATTATCGGAGAGTACGTCTTGAATTTTAGTTTTTTGAATAATTACCTCAAAAATAATAATAGCACAGACGGTAATTAGAAGCAATAATGAAAGTAATATGGACAAGGCTAACGAAACTAAATACTGTCGGAAGAATTTTCTTTTTAAGTTGGTGTGTACATGAAGCGAGCTTTCAAATCCGCCTAATATAGCATTGACACCGTTGGTCATTAACAAAATAGCCATCAGGAATCCGGTAGATAGTAAACCGCTATGACTGTTGTGAAGGATATCGTTTATAATCTTATAAATTGCATCATAAGTAGTTGGCGGTACACTTTGTTGAACAAACCCTAAAAAATCGGTTTGAAAACCTTTTATGGGGATGTACGGAATAAGGTTGAAAATAAACAACATAAAAGGGAACAGTGCCATGAAGAAACTCCAAGCAATGGCCGCTGCTCGATAGGAAATGGCGCCTTCAACGATCCCTACAAAATACAAATCGAGTAATTCATAAAATGACAATCCGTGAAGCCAAGGCAATTTTATCCTTTTCAGTAAAAAAATGATTTGTTTTATAATGGGTAGCCGAGTGATGATTCCTTCTTTTTCTGTCTTCATAGGTTCACTTTTAAAATGCTTTTAAACTTAAATCCATATTGTAAACGGAATGCGTTAATGCTCCTGAGGAAATAAAATTAACCCCACATTCTGCGTAGTGTCGGATGGTGTTTTCATTTATGTTTCCGGAAGATTCGGTTTGACATATGGTCCCTATTTTAGCAACTGCTTTGCAGGTATCGTCAAAATTAAAATTATCTAAAAGTATGCGATGTATGCCTTCGTTTTGTATTATTTCTTCGACTTCCTTTAAGTCTCTTGCTTCTACTATGATTTTCAAATCTAGCTTATGCTGCTCCAAATACTGTTTAGTCTTGTTTATCGCCGCTGTTATGCCTCCAGCAAAATCGTTGTGATTGTCTTTGAGCATGATCATGTCATAGAGCGCAAAACGGTGGTTAGCCCCTCCTCCTATTTTGACTGCCCATTTTTCGCAAGCTCTGAAGCCCGGTGTGGTTTTACGGGTATCTAGTATTTGGGTTTTCGTACCCTCTAAGAGTTGGACAAATTCATTAGTTTTGGTAGCAATAGCAGACATTCGTTGCATGGAATTCAATAAGAGACGTTCTGCTTTTAAAATGGATTGTGAGCTTCCGAAAAGGTGGAATGCTACATCCCCGTACTTTACTGTAGCTCCATCTTCGATGAAGATTTCCATTTGCAAAGAAGAATCTACCCTTTCTGCTATCATTTTGGCAAAAGCAACACCGGCGATAATGCCTTTGTCTTTGACTAAAAGTTTGGCTCTTCCTACTGCCGAATTGGGAATACATGCCAATGAACTATAATCGCCAGGGCCTATGTCTTCGCGAATTCCATTTTGAATAATTATATCCAGCTCGGTTTGAAACTGTTGTTCTGAAATCATGGGGTACTTATATGATTGGCTAAAATAGTATTTAATTTGATGATTTAAAAATTTGGTAATTTGAAATTCTAGGTCGGTAGGAACCTTTAAATAATTGTGTCTTATATTCAATTTCCAAAAAGAACTAATTTATTACCTTTGTCTGACAACAGCACACAACCATGTACAAATTACTTATTCGTCCCTTATTGTTTTGTTTTGATCCTGAGGAGGTTCATTATTTTTCCTTTAGTTTTATTCGTTTTATATCCAAAATACCCTTAGTTCCCGCGCTCTTAAAATCGTTATATGAGGTAAGAGACCCACGATTGGAGCGACAGGTTTTTGGGTTAACGTTTAAGAATCCAGTAGGTTTAGCGGCGGGATTTGATAAGGATGCCAAATGCTATAAAGAGCTTTCTAATTTTGGGTTTGGGTTTATAGAAATAGGAACGCTTACCCCAAAACCGCAGGATGGAAATCCTAAAAAACGCTTGTTTCGATTGAAAGAAGACAGCGGTATTATTAATCGAATGGGCTTTAACAATGGAGGTGTTGATGCGGCTGTGCTTCGTTTGCAACAAAACAAGGGAGTGCTTATTGGGGGCAATATAGGTAAAAACAAAGTGACTGATAATGACGATGCTACCTCAGATTATTTGCTTTGTTTTGACGCTTTATTTGCTGTAGTTGACTATTTTGTGGTAAACGTTAGTTCGCCCAACACACCGAATTTAAGAGCGTTACAAGATAAAGAACCGCTGACAAATCTTTTACGTGATTTGCAAAATGAAAACTACAAAAAACAAAATCCGAAACCCATACTGCTTAAAATTGCACCTGATTTGACAGATGAGCAATTAGTAGATATTATTGATATTGTTGCCGAAACTAAAATTGCTGGCGTAATAGCAACCAATACTACTATTTCGCGCGCTAATTTGCAATCCGAAAATAGAACAGAAACGGGAGGACTTTCGGGGAAACCTTTAACAAAACGCTCTACGGAAGTGATTCGTTTTCTTTCGGAGAAGAGTAACAATGCATTTCCAATCATCGGTGTTGGCGGTATACACTCGGCTGAGGATGCCATAGAGAAATTGGAGGCTGGTGCTAGTTTGATTCAATTATATACAGGATTTATCTATGAAGGACCTAAATTGGTTAAAGAAATCAATACTGCCATTCTGAAAAAATCTTCCTAACTTAGCCCGATAGTTACAACGCCACCTTGAACAAAACTGTAAAAATAATTGAATGTCCACGAGATGCCATGCAAGGTATCAAAACGTTAATTCCCACCCAAACCAAAGTACAGTATATACAAGCCCTATTGCGAGTAGGCTTTGACACTATTGATTTTGGAAGTTTTGTTTCGCCTAAGGCAATACCTCAGATGCACGATACGGCAGAAGTACTGGCGCAATTGGACTTATCACAAACTAAGAGTAAACTGTTGGCTATCATTGCTAATACGCAAGGAGCACAAATGGCAGCTTCTCATGGCGGCATACAGTATTTGGGGTTTCCGTTTTCTATTTCGGAGAACTTTCAAATGCGGAATACCCATAAAACCATTGCGGAAAGTTTGGTCACTTTACAAGAAATATTGAACATAGCCGCTGCTTCAAATAAAGAGGTAGTTGCTTATCTTTCTATGGGGTTTGGCAATCCTTATGGAGATCCTTGGAATGTGGATATAGTGGGTGAATGGACCGAACGGTTGGCCATCATGGGGGTAACAATATTATCCTTATCGGATACTGTAGGATCATCTACACCAGAAGTAATTGATTATTTATTTTCCCATTTGATTCCGAAGTACCCTCAAATAGAGTTTGGTGCCCATTTGCATACGACTCCAGATAAATGGCATGAGAAAGTGGATGCTGCATACAAAGCAGGGTGCATGCGATTTGACGGCGCTATACAAGGTTTTGGTGGATGTCCTATGGCTAAAGATGATTTGACTGGTAACATGCCTACAGAGAAGCTCCTCTCCTATTTTACAGAACAACGTGCCTCTACGAATGCAAGTCCGATGAGTTTCGAAAGTGCCTACAACGAAGCTACTAAGTTGTTTGGGGCTTACCATTAAAAGTAAAAACTTTTAGTGGTATATACTTACTTCATACTTTTACTGTATATTTGCATGCAATTTAACTACTACAACTAAATTGCTATGTACACACATAACACTAAAATCATTGGTGAAGGATTAACTTACGATGATGTTCTTTTGGTTCCGAATTTCTCTGACGTACTCCCTAGAGAAGTAAGTATTCAATCTAAATTTTCTAAAAACATTACCATCAACGTTCCTATTGTTTCGGCAGCTATGGACACGGTTACTGAGAGTTCGATGGCTATTGCGATGGCACAAGAAGGCGGTATAGGCGTGTTGCACAAAAACATGACTATTGAACAGCAAGCCGCTAAGGTTCGTAAAGTAAAGCGTGCGGAGAGCGGGATGATCATAGATCCTGTTACCTTGCCTTTGACGGCTACCGTTTTTGATGCTAAGAATGTTATGAAAGAATTTGGCATCGGTGGCATTCCGATTGTGGATGAAGAGAATACCTTGAAGGGAATTGTTACGAATAGAGATTTACGTTTTGAGAAAGACCTTAACAGAGCGATTACTGAAGTGATGACTTCACAGAACTTGGTTACGGTAGCAGAAGGGACTTCATTGGAGCAAGCAGAAGTAGTTTTGCAAGGCAATAAAATTGAGAAGTTACCGGTAGTTAATGCCGACTATAAATTAGTGGGGTTAATTACTTTTAGAGACATCACTAAATTGACCCAAAAACCTATAGCTAATAAAGATTCTTATGGACGTTTGCGCGTAGCCGCCGCCATAGGCGTTACGGCAGATTCGATGCAACGTACTGAAGCTTTAGTTAAGGCAGGTGTGGATGCTATCATTATCGATACGGCACATGGTCATACCGCAGGAGTCGTAACTGTTTTAAAAGAAGTTAAGGCTAAGTTTCCACAAATTGATGTGGTGGTTGGCAATATTGCTACACCGGAAGCTGCTTTGTATTTGGTTGCCAATGGTGCTGATGCGGTTAAGGTGGGCATAGGACCTGGTTCTATCTGTACAACGCGTGTGGTTGCTGGAGTGGGTTTTCCTCAATTCTCTGCGATATTAGAAGTAGCGGCTGCATTGAAAGGAACTGGTATTCCGGTTATTGCGGATGGAGGCATCCGTTATACGGGAGATATACCGAAGGCTATTGCGGCAGGTGCTAGTTCGGTGATGTTAGGTTCGCTATTAGCAGGAACAAAAGAATCCCCTGGAGAGACGATAATCTTTGAAGGACGTAAATTTAAGTCTTATCGTGGTATGGGTTCGGTAGAAGCCATGCAGGAAGGCTCTAAAGACCGTTATTTTCAAGATGTAGAAGATGATATCAAGAAATTGGTTCCGGAAGGAATTGTGGGCCGTGTCCCTTATAAAGGTGAGTTAAACGAAAGCATGCAACAATTTATAGGTGGTTTACGAGCTGGTATGGGCTATTGTGGTTCTAAGGACATCCCTACCTTGCAAGAGACGGGACGATTTGTTAGAATTACATCAAGTGGTATTACAGAAAGTCATCCACATAATGTAACGATTACTAAAGAGGCACCGAATTATTCTAGATAAGCATGGTTCTTCAATAAATACAAAAGGCATAAGTTTGTTACTTATGCCTTTTTTTATGTGTAGAAATGGAATTATATTCCCGTATAATTACTTGGTGTTATTTGCATTAACTCGGCTTTAATAGCCTCTGAAACGTTAAGAGTTTGGATAAAGTTATGAATGGATTCTTTATTCATAACTTCGTTGGTTCGCGTTAGACCCTTTAGTGCCTCGTATGGATTAGGATACCCTTCACGACGCAGGATGGTTTGAATAGCTTCGGCTACTACGGCCCAGTTCTTATCTAAATCTTCTGCGAATTTGCCTTCGTTGAGTAGTAATTTATTTAATCCTTTTAGGGTCGCTTCGAACGCGATGATGGTATGACCTATCGGTACCCCTATATTTCTTAGGACCGTACTATCCGTTAAATCTCTTTGTAATCTTGAGATCGGTAGTTTGGCTGATAAATGTTCGAATATCGCATTGGCAATACCTAGGTTCCCTTCAGAGTTTTCAAAATCAATAGGGTTTACTTTGTGTGGCATGGCAGAAGAACCAATCTCTCCGGCTTTAATCTTTTGTTTGAAGTATTCCATGGACACATAGGTCCAAATATCACGGTCTAAATCGATTAGTATGTTGTTAATGCGTTTTAGGGCATCGAAAAAGGCAGCGAAATGATCGTAGTGTTCGATTTGCGTCGTCGGGAACGAATGGTGAAGTCCGAGGGTATCTTCTACAAAAGACGTTCCGAATTGTTTCCAATCGGTGTCAGGATACGCCACATGGTGTGCGTTATAATTCCCTGTAGCGCCGCCAAACTTTGCTGCAAATGGAATATTGAACAATTGTCGCATTTGTTCCTCTAAGCGTTCTACAAACACTAAGATTTCTTTTCCCAAACGTGTGGGAGAAGCCGGTTGGCCATGAGTGCGGGCTAACATTGGAATGTCTTTCCATTCGATGGCTAAGTCCTTTAATTTGGCCACTACTGCAATTAAGCCTGGTAAATAAACCTTTTCAAAAGCCTCTTTGGTGGATAAGGGAATCGCGGTATTGTTAATGTCTTGTGATGTTAGTCCGAAATGGATGAACTCTTTGAAATTACTTAGACCAAGGGCTTCAAATTTATCTTTGATAAAGTACTCCACTGCTTTTACGTCGTGGTTAGTTGTTTTTTCTGTTTCTTTAATCCACAGAGCGTCCTCGGTAGTGAAATTGGTGTATATCGTTCTTAAGTTGGTATAAACTGACTTATCGATGGCTTTTAATTGGGGTAAATCAGCTTCACACAACGCGATGAAGTACTCTACTTCTACTAGCACGCGGTATTTGATTAAGGCTTCTTCCGAGAAGTAAGTGGCTAAGCCTTTGGTAGCTTTTCTATAGCGGCCGTCGATAGGCGAAATGGCATTGAGTGTAGTTAATGACATGAGTAGTGAGTTGTTTTGAGGTGCAAAAATAACTATTAGTTATAAGTTATGAGTTATGAGTTATGAGTTTTTTTGAAGCAAAGCGACTAATTTATCTTTTAAAATTGGAACTCCTTGGGTTGCATTCATGGGAATAACTTCTAAGGGATTTTTTAAATTATGGATTGTAGCTGGTTTAGGGTCTATGTAAAAAATGGGAACATTCACTGCTGCGTATTGCAGTAAACCTGCTGCGGGATATACTTGAAGTGAAGTTCCAATTATTACTAAATAATCGGCTTGTTCTGTGAAGGTTATGGCTTCTTCTAATGCAGGAACTTCTTCTCCAAACCAAACGATATAGGGACGCAGCTGTATACCTTGCGCATCGGTATCTCCTACCCTTACATCATGCTGCCAATCCAGTATTTGTTTTGGTGGTCGGCAGTCGCTGGCCACTTTTAGGAGTTCGCCATGCAAGTGCAGCACCTTGCTGCTTCCCGCTTGTTCGTGAAGATTGTCTACGTTTTGAGTGATGATTTGGACTTCGAAATGCGCTTCCAATTCAGCCAACACTTTATGGCCTAGATTGGGCCTAACTTCCAGCAACTGGCGGCGGCGTTGGTTATAGAATTCTAGCACTACTTCTTTGTTTTTGAGCCAACCTTCATAAGATGCCACTTGCATAATATCGTGTCCTTCCCAGAGGCCCTCGGCGTCTCTAAAGGTTTTGATACCGCTTTCGGCTGAGATGCCGGCACCCGTTAGAACGACTAGTTTCTTTTTCATTGTTGGAATTTGATTCTAAAACTAAGCATTTTTGTTATTTTTGGCAAAACAATTTGCATGATTGATCTTGACTACTTAGCTTATCTTGAAGAATTCCTTACGGAGAACCGCAAAGAGCGGTTTGCAGACGTATTAGCAAACCGTACAAATCATTTCACTATTGCGGTGGAAGATGTGTTTCAATTCCATAATACCAGTGCGGTGATGCGCAGTTGTGAGGTATTTGGCATACAAGAAATTAATATTGTAGAGCAACGCTTTGGGAAGGACATTGACAAGGAGATTGCTATGGGGGCTCAGAAATGGGTTGATATTAACAAGTTTGAAAACATTACGGATTGTATTGACTCGCTGCGTACTAAGGGCTATCAAATTATTGCTACTACGCCGCATAATGATTCCTGTTTGCTGCATGACTTTGATGTGACCCAAAAGAGTGCTTTATTTTTTGGTACTGAGAAAGAAGGATTATCGGAGGAAGTTATGCGAAAGGCAGATGGCTATTTGAAGATTCCGATGGTGGGCTTTACGGAGAGTTTGAACATATCGGTATCGGCGGCCATCATTATACAAGACATTACTACACGGCTGCGCCAATCTAATGTGCCATGGCAATTGACCGCAGAAGAACTATTAGAGAAACGATTGTTATGGGCAAAAAACACCATAAAAGACATCAAACGCATTGAGGAGCGCTATTACGCGAAGCTTTAATTATTCTTTGATGTACTTTTCGGTTTTTTTAGTTAGTACTTTGTATTGTTCGTAACACTCACTGATAGCATCCATTATTTGGAGGTCGTTGGCGGTTTTTATGAACGATTCGGAGTAATTACAATGCGTGAGAATCTCGGCTATTTCTTTTTTATCTACCCCTAAAAGTAGGGAAATGGTTTCCCTGTCAAATTTAGATTCCAATAAATTCCGCACCGTATCATCTTTTTTCATTTGCTTTAGCTTCTTGAGTTCTTTGGGTTTGTTGCCAAAGAAGTTGTAGAGCATATCGGCGGGATTAAAAATAGACCCAAGCACACGTGTAAAGGCATTTGGAGAGCTTTCTCCCGCCTCGTATGCTTGCGGCAGGCCGGAAATACTATAGCGGTAGTTCTCTTTCTCAGGAATCAGCTTAGAATCAATTTCGAGGTAGCCTGTTAAATCATATTTTTTTACAATTACTTCTTCTAGGGCAATTGCTTTTTCGGTGAGCATGATTTTGGCTGTTCCGTTTTTAAGCCAGTCATTAGTTACTCTAATGCGGAGGGACTGAAATCCTAGTGATGATAGATGAAGCGTATCGTTTACACTTACTTCTAGTTCGAAGAACCCTTTCGCGTTGGTTATGGTTCCTTTTACTTTGTTAAGATTGATGACATTTACGTTGGCTATAGGTGCTAAATTGTTATCATTAACGATGGTACCCGTAACTTTTAACGATATCGGATTATCTTGTGCTTGAATAGTTAGCGTTATAAGAAAGAATAGAAAGGCAGTAATATATCTCATGGGTGAATTTGATGGTTTAAAAGTATGAAACTCTTTTAAGAAAATATAAAGTTTGCCCGTAGAATTAGAACAAAATTAACAAAACGGGAAAATTACAATTGTGAAATACCACCTGAGCCTCGTTCAAAGACGAGGCGAACAGATCATAGCTAAATTCCAATTTGTTATTTATTGCTTTAAAAAAAAAGAAACTCCAATTTTAGTTCAAAATTGGAGTTCTTCAGCAGTACCTTTTTAGTGGATTGCTTTTATGACTATTTAAAATGCCTTAGCTTTTTCTTGGTCTTCTGTTTTTGGCTGCTTCGAAAGAGCGTCCTGCAGGTTTGTCTGAGCTACCTTCGGCAGAGCGTCTTGGGGCTCTTTCTTCTCTTTGGAAAGCACCTGGTTCTCTTTTGGGAGCTGATGAACTTCTTTCGCTGCGGAAACCACCTTCTCTTGGGGCTGCGTCTCTATCGCTACGGAAACCACCTTCTTTTCTTGGTCCGAAGCCACCGCCACCACTTCTTGGAGCTGAACTTCTACCACCGAAACCACCTGAACTTCTGCGTTCTCCGCCACCACTTCTTCCGTTGTGGTCACGACGTTCGCGGCTACCGCCATCGTTTTTAGAGATTTCTACATTGATGCGTCTTCCGTTTAGGTCGAAACCGTTTAGGATAGACATTACTTTATCTGTATGTTCGCCATCTGTATTAAAGAAAGAGAACCCTTCTTTAACATCCACTTTGAATACGTCGTCTCTACCTAAGTCTAGGGTTTCTTTTAGGAAATCTTTTAATTGCATCCAATCGAAATCATCTCTAGAACCGATGTTTACAAAATAACGAACAGGATCACCTGCTCTTATTTCGCGTGGTTCAGAACTACGTTCGCTTCTTTCCCCTTTTTCACCAGATAGGTCGCGTTTTTTCTTGTAGTAATTGATGAAACGGTTGAATTCCACCGAAACCATTTTCTTGATTAGTTCTTCTTTGGAAAGACCGTCTAATACTTCGTTGATAGCAGGAAGGTAGTTGTCAATTTCGTGATCTACTTCGGTATCTTTGATTTTGTTGGCTAAGTGAAGCAACTGGATTTCACAAATTTCCATTCCGCTAGGGATGGTTTTTTCTTGAAACTTTTGTTGGATGATTCTTTCGATAGACGAAATTTTGCGCAACTCACTTTTGGTGATGATTACGATAGACGTCCCTAATTTACCAGCACGGCCGGTACGGCCTGAGCGGTGGTTGTAGGTTTCTATTTCGTCTGGCAATTGATAGTTTACTACGTGTGTGATGTTGTCCACATCAATACCACGAGCAGCCACATCGGTAGCGACTAGCATTTGGATTTGGCGGCCACGGAACGACTTCATTACCCCGTCGCGTTGTGCTTGGGAAAGATCTCCATGCAAGGCAGCGGCGTTGTATCCGTCTTCGATTAGTTTTTCGGCAACGGCCTGCGTATCTCTTTTGGTTCTACAGAACACTACAGAGAAGATATCAGGGTTGGCATCTGCTAAACGTTTAAGTGCTTCGTAACGGTCTCTTGCGTTTACGCAGTAGAATTCGTGTGAAACAGTAGCTGATCCCGAGTTTTTAGTCCCTACGGTAACTTCGGCAGGATCATGCATGAATTTTTTAGCAATTCGGGCTACTTCTGCCGGCATAGTTGCGGAGAATAACCAAGTATTTTTTTCATCGGGCGTATCCGATAAGATCGATACGATGTCTTCATAGAAGCCCATGTTTAACATTTCGTCTGCTTCATCTAGAATACAGAAGTTGATGTTTTTAATGTTTACAAGACCTCTGTTGATCATGTCTTGCATTCTACCGGGAGTAGCCACAATGATTTGTGCTCCACGTTTTACTTCTCGGGCTTGTTCTGTAATGCTTGCACCACCATAAACTGCCACTGTATGTAAACCTTTTACATATTTTGAGTATTGTTTAATCTCGTTGGTGATTTGTAAGCACAGCTCACGTGTTGGGGATAAAATTAGCGCTTGTGTACTTTTGTCCTCTGCGTCTAATTTTTGAATTAGCGGGAATCCAAAAGCTGCTGTTTTCCCTGTTCCTGTTTGTGCTAAAGCTACTAAGTCTGTGTTTTGTTCCAATAGTACTGGAATCGCTTTTTCTTGCACTTCTGACGGATTCTCAAATCCTAGATCTTTGATCGCCAGCAGTAACGATTCATTCAGACCTAATTGTTCAAATTTATTCATATATTATTTTAAATTGGGTGCAAAGGTAGTCTTTAAAAACCATATAGCCTAATTTGTTACCTATTGATAACTAAATAGTTACATTTTATTTAAAGTAGGCTTACCCCTATTAAGTGCCAAATAAGCCTATTATGCCATCCAATTAGACAAATACATGTTGTTTTACTGTGTCAGAAAGCGAATCAATTTTTTAACCGCTAGACCGCGGTGGCTGATGGCTGCTTTCTCTTCTAGGGATAGTTCTGCGAAGGTTTTGGTATAGCCTTCGGCTACGAAAATGGGGTCATAACCAAAGCCGTTGGTCCCTTTTTTTTCTGTGATGATTTCGCCGTCTATGATACCTGTGAATACTTGTTGGTCCCCTTTAAGATTTAGGCAGATTACGGTTTTAAAATTGGCTTTACGAGAGGCTTTATCACTTAAGTTGTGAAGTACTTTATCCATATTATCGTTGGCATCCCTTTGTTGGCCCGCATATCGAGCAGAATACACTCCGGGTTCCCCTCCTAGCGCTTGGATTTCTAGACCCGTATCATCGGCAAAACAATCGTATCCATACTTATCCGTTACATAATTGGCTTTTTGAATAGCGTTCCCTTCGATGGTGTTGGCTGTTTCGGGAATGTCCTCTAGGCAACCAATATCTTCTAAGCTTAGTATTTGAATAGTTGGTGGAAGTAACAACTGTATTTCTTTGATTTTGTTTTTGTTATTGGAAGCAAAGACTATTTTCATATAGGGAATTTCAAGCATTATAAAGGCACAAAGATACAGTGGAAAATTGACATCCGGAAATGAGGGTTGGTGCTCTATAAGTTTTGCATAGCGTCCAGCAGAGTTATTAACAAGATTAAACCTTTGGTACTTAGTATTGTCTAAAGGGGAAATAGTACTATATCAGTGCTATATCAGTACTATAGCTATGAGGAACAAAAGGAGTGTTAATTAAGTAAAATGAGTTATGGGATTATTGCGAGGAATTATTCAGTTTACCGGAAGTTTTGACGGGTTGAGTTTTTATAAGACTCGTCAAGGCCCCATACGGGTTCGCACAACGGGCGGATTTAATGGCGTAGCTATCCGTACTAAGCCTAACTATCAGCGCACTCGGGAAAACGCTTTAGAATTTAAGCACGTTGTAGCTGTTGGCAAATTACTCCGTTTGGCCCTGCGTTCTTATTTACATCCGATGCGCATTCCTTATGGACATAATAGGGTTGTACAATTGTTTCACCGCATCCAACAATGTGACAGCCTTCATGTTCGAGGAGCTCGAACGGTGGCGCAGGGGTTGCAAACGGAAGAGGGAAGAACTTTATTGCATGGATTTGAGTTTGATCCTCGGCATGCTGTGGAGGATTATTTTGGGGTGGGATACCGCTTTAATCCTGATTTGGGTCAGTTAAGCATCGCAGCATTTGATGCACAACAAGTTTGTTTTCCACAAGGAGCTATTGGTGCCGAGCTACATTTTATAGTGTTTCGAATGGATTTTGAGTTGGGTGAATCCAGTGCGTTATCGCGTAGCACCTTATCTTTTGAAAGGAATGAAGTCTACCCTCCTACTACACTGAGCGTTTCTTTGCCACAGGGCAGTGGCATGTTGATTGGCCTTATTGGAATCATGTATTATCAAGAAGTATCTGCTCAGAACTACTCCTTTCAAGAACGAGGGCGACGAATGATACTGTAGCAAAGGAATGCTTCGATTAACAGGCTCTGTTTCTTTTTGTATGCCTTTATCGAGTTTAAGGACGAACCTATAAGGGCGCTACCCCCAACTTAATAACTACCCCTATTTAAGAAAATTTTATGTTTTCAATTATTAGGAGTAAACTTTTTTTATAATTACTTTTGCAACGTTTTTTAATACACTTTACAATGGTAAAAGATTTATTCGAAAGAATACAAAACAATAAAGGTCCGCTAGGAAAATGGGCTTCACAGGCCGAAGGATATTATGTATTTCCAAAATTAGAAGGAGAATTAGGTCCGAGAATGCAATTTCACGGAAAGGACATATTGAATTGGAGTTTGAATGACTATTTGGGGTTGGCAAATCATCCTGAAGTACGAAAAGCCGATGCTGCCGCTGCCGCTCAATATGGAGCAGCCTATCCAATGGGAGCAAGAATGATGAGTGGTCACACGGATGCGCACGAGCAGCTGGAAAAAGAGTTGGCTGAGTTTGTCATGAAAGAGTCGGCTTACCTCTTAAACTTTGGTTATCAAGGAATGGTTTCTATTATTGATGCTTTGGTGACTAAGAACGACATTATTGTTTATGACGTAGATGCTCATGCTTGTATTATTGATGGTGTTCGTTTGCACATGGGTAAGCGATTTACCTACCGTCACAATGATATTGAAAGCATGGAAAAAAACCTGCAAAGAGCTACTAAAATGGCTACGGAAACGGGTGGTGGAATCTTATTCATCACGGAGGGCGTTTTTGGGATGCGAGGTCAGCAAGGAAAACTGAAAGAGATAGTGGAGATGAAAAAGAAATACAATTTCCGATTGTTGGTTGATGATGCTCATGGCTTTGGTACCCTTGGAAAAACGGGAGCTGGAGCTGGAGAAGAGCAAGGATGTCAGGATGATATTGATGTTTACTTTTCGACTTTTGCTAAATCGATGGCTAATATAGGTGCGTTTGTTGCTGCTGATAAAGACATTATAGATTATTTAAAATACAATTTACGTTCGCAGATGTTTGCCAAAGCCTTACCGATGATACAAACGGTAGGTTCGTTGACTCGTTTACGCATGTTGCGTAATATGCCTGAGTTGAAAGACAAGCTTTGGGAAAACGTGAATGCGTTGCAAAACGGATTGAAAGAAAGAGGCTTTAACATTGGAGACACGAATACTTGTGTTACTCCTGTTTATTTGGAAGGATCTATTCCGGAGGCAATGGTTATGGTTAATGATTTAAGGGAAAACTATGGAATCTTTTTATCTATTGTGGTTTATCCTGTGATTCCGAAAGGCATTATTTTATTGAGAATGATTCCGACTGCCTCACATACCTTGGCTGATATTGCGGAGACATTGACGGCATTTGAAGCTATTCGTGAGAAATTAATTAATGGAACTTATAAGAAAATTGCGGAAGCCACTACGGTCGATGTTTCTTAATTAGACCCTATACTACCATACAAAAAGAGATACCCTAGTGTATCTCTTTTTTATTTTAAGGAAATTTTAAAAAAATAGGCTTCGTTTTGAACTAAAAATAAATTATTTTTGACCACTATCACTGTAAAAATTATAACTGATTTGTTTATGAAAAGAGTACTATTTGGTCTTGTTTTTTGTTTGTTTTTCAGCTATAGCCATGCGCAAAAGGGTTGGGAAATCACGATTCGTTTAAAGAATTGCAAGGACAGTATTGCCTATTTAACCTTTTACCAGATGGATAAGACAATGGTAAAGGACACCTGTGTTAGCATCAAAAATGACAAAATCATTTTTAATGGAAAAGGAACCTTGGACAAAGGGATATATTCCTTGGTAAGTCAGCAGAAGTCTATTTTGTTTGATTTTTTCATAGATGAAAGTACCCAAAAACTGGAGATTTCAAGTAGTTCAGAAAACGATAAGATTATCAATGATTTGACGGCGGTTAATTCTCCTAAAGAAAATAGTTTTTTTGATTATGTGCGTTTCATTAATAAAGAGAAACGAGGATTTCAGGCCCTTAAGGAGCGGACGGAATTAAAAAATAAGAAAGACAGTTTGGATTTTTCTGAGAAAGGCGTTGCTTTAGAGAAGCGCATCAGTGATTTTGAAGAGCAATTTTTGGCAGATCATAAAGGAAGTTATATTGGGGATGTGATTAATTTAAAAGTTGAAAAAGTCTTGAAAGAGATACCTAAGGCCAGCAATGGCAGACCTGATAGTTTGAAAGTCTTTCAATTTTACAAAGATCATTATTGGCAGGATGTCAATTTTAAAGATGATGGAACGATGCGTAATCCGTTTTTCTTGCCTAAATTAAAAAAATACTTCAGCAATTTAGTTCCTAAAGATGTAGACTCCGTTAGTGTAGAAATTGACAAAGTGATGCGTAAGACGGTGCCGGGTACGATGTTGTATAAGTCCTTATTGGCTTTTTTCACCTACACCTATGAGTCATCTGACATTATGGGATTTGATAAGGTATTTGTACACATGTCGGATACCTACTTTAAGACCGGTAAAGCAGTGGGGGTTTATGAAGATGAGAACATTGCAAAAATTATTAAGCGCGCCGATAAACTAAAACCTTTATTGTTGGGTGCCGTTGCTCCAGAATTGTTTATGATTAAGGCTGAGGACTTTGATAAGATGAAGGCGATGGGCTATGAAAGCGCTAAAAACAGTGATGAGATGACCAAGGTTTTTTATGATCATATGGATGATACTAATAAACTTTTTGTGAAGTTAAGTGCTGTAAAAGCCGCCTATACCTTATTGATTTTTTGGGATGTCGATTGCAGTCATTGTCAGAAAGAAATTCCGAAGCTATTAGAAGCCTATAAGGAATTAATTGCCGCTCATAAAGACGTGAAAGTATTTAGTGTTTATATGCAACATGAAGGAGAGAAATACTTAAAATATATTGCGGAGCATCAATTGCCTTGGATCAATGTGTATGATGGTGCTCATTATAACAATTGTGTAGAGAAATACGATGTATATTCTACCCCGGTCTTTTATTTACTGGACCAGGATAAAGTTATACGAGGTAAGCGTTTTAATGCTGAGCAATTAAAGTCTATTATAGAAGGACTAGAAAAGCAAAAAAAACATTAGTTATTTTAAGATTTCCTCAAAATTGGGTTTGAAATAATTCGGTCCTTTCATTACTTTGCCGTCTTCACGGTAGATTGGTTTGCCATCATGATCTAGTTTGCTCATATTACTACGTTGGATCTCGTCAAATACTTCCTCTATTTTGTTTTGTAATCCATGTTCTAATATAGTACCGCACAGGATGTAAAGCATATCCCCTAGTGCATCGGCAATTTCTATTAAATCATTGTTTTGAACCGCTTCGAGGTACTCTTCGTTTTCTTCTTTCATAAGGTTGAAGCGAAGGATGTTTTTTTGTTCCCCTAGGTCGGCTTTCATGTCATGGCTTACTCCTAAACCGAATGCGGTATGGAATTCTTTTACTGCGTTGAGTTGTTTTTGCATGCTTACTAAATTTAATAGGAGCCCAAAATACAACTTTCCATAACAATTGAGTAAATTTGTTGAAAATTTGAAATAAATGTTCACAACCGGTCAATGGACTTTCGCGGCTTTGTTTTTTGTAGGCTTTATAGTCGCTGCTTATTTTGCTTATGGTAAAGACAAGGCATTACATCAAAAGGAATATAAGGGCAGCTATAAAATACTGATTGCTTTTTTAGTATTTATAGCCTTGCTCTTTGTTATAAAGCTTACTTTGAAACACTAGTACTTGTTATTGTAGGTTAGTGGTATTTAAGGAAGCACTGCCTGGTACTTTACTTTAGTATAACTTAAACAAAACAACCTCAGTATCATTATATTTTTAACTTTGTGACACATTAAATCAGACTGTCGATGAGAATTTTAAAATACCTTTTTTTGTTATTACTTTTAAGTTTGTTGGGGATGGCCGTTTATGTCGCCACTCAGAAGGGAGACTTTGAAGCGCAAAAAAGTGGTATTATAAAAGCCCAACGGAGTACTGTTTTTGATTACATTAATGATTACCGCAATTGGGAAACGTTTGGATCGTGGATGCAAAAGGGCACAGATTTAAAATTTGACTACGGCTCTAAATCGGTTGGCGCTGGTGGAAAATGTTCTTGGCAGCGCGATAATGAGCGTGGCACTATTAGTACGGTGCATGTAAAAGAGAATGACAGTATCGTTCAAAAAGCCTTCTACAATGGAACACAATCAACTTTATACTGGACTTTTAAGGACACTGTTGGAGGAACTAGAGTAAGCGTGCACTGCAAGGGGCAGATGGATTTATTTACGAAAGTTTCCGTTTTTTTTAAAGGAGGAATTACAGGCCTATTGGAGGATGTTTGCGCTAAGAGTTTGCATAATTTAAATAAGACCTTAGTTTATGAACTGAAAACCTATTCTATAAAAGTAAATGGGATGTCCCAACGCACTTCGGGTTATTGTTTGCAGCAGACCCTTTCCTCCAAAATAAAAAGTGTGGCTAAGAATATTAAGATATTGATGCCTAGGATGGTTCATTTTTTTAAAAAGAACCACATAGCCATGAATGGAAAACCATTTGTGCTTTACAGTCGGTATGATGTTGCTCATGATATTGCCACTTATTCGGTTTGTATCCCAACTACAAAACAAGTTTATGTACAACCTGGAAGTGACGTTAGTTCTAGTGAAATCGTAGCGTTCACTTGTTTGAAAACCACATTGAATGGAGATCATTCCCATACACAAGAAGCATGGAATGCTGCTAGAAAGTATATTGCGGACCATCATTTAAAAGAAAACTATGCGGGTTATTATTCAGAGGTTTACATTAGGACATTAGAGAATGTTAAAAAACCGTCGAAATGGATTACAGAACTGTATGTACCTGTTTTTCCTGTTGTCGAAGAGGTAACTCCTATTTTAGCCCCTATTAATCAAGCGGTTACTCCTAACGCTCCCACTACTTCACCCCTTACACCAGAGGTTCCTTAAAAAAAAGTTGACTCGGTGATTAAACCTTTTGCGATTTGAATTGTCTAATAGGTAAATAATTGTTTTGCAGAAAGAAAAGGATCTCATTCAAAGATTAGTGCATCCGAAGACGCAACAAGACGCGTTTAAAGAACTTGTGCATATTTATCAGAAGCCCTTGTACTTTCATATACGGAACATTGCACTGAACCATGATGATAGTGATGATATATTGCAGAATACGTTCATCAGAGTATTTGAGAATTTATCTGAATTTAATGGAGAGAGTAAATTATTTTCATGGTTGTATCGCATTGCTACTAATGAAGCGGTGAATTATATTCAAAAAAAGGCAAAGCGCAATGGCTTTACTTATGAAAATTTTCAAACTCATATTGCTGGAAATTTATTGGCAGAGAGTTATTTTGATGGTGATGATGTGCAATTGAAGTTGCAAAAAGCAATAAGTAGACTCCCTGAACGGCAGCAATTAGTTTTTAAAATGAAGTATTTTGAAGAATTAAAATATGAAGAGATTGCGGATATATTGGGGATGTCGGTTGGCGGCTTAAAATCAACTTATCATCTAGCTGTAAAAAAAATTGAAGAATTTGTAAATAAGATGTAAACCTATAGAGATCATAAAACACTATGGAACCAAAATTTGAATTACCCAGTCAACCCAAAATAGCGACGGGCTTTAGTGCGCCCCATGGTTATTTTGATTCATTTTCTGAACAACTAATGACTCGTTTACCAGAGCCAAAAAGCAAGGTTATTATCTTAAATCCTGGTCGGAAACGATGGTATTTTGCTGCTGCCTCATTAATGGTAGGATTGTTGTCGTTAAGTTTGTATCTTCATTACCAACCTGGGGAGCAAGAGGTTGACACTGCTACTTTAGAAAATTACTTAACAACACATACTACAGTGTCTGAAGATGATATTGTAAATTTGCTTGATGAGAAGGATTTAGAAAAAATGAAATTAGATTTAAACATTGCAGATAAGGATCTTGAGGATGCCTTGGATGCTACGCCAAATATTGAACAATACTTAATAGATTAAACCAATGAAAATTAAACACTCACTAACCCTAATTGCAGTAGTACTATCACTGAATGTTTTTGCCCAAGACGGTGCGATTATTCAAAGAAAGAGAGATAAAATTAAAGCGTTGAAGGTTGCTTTTATCACTAACGAGTTGGCTTTAACTCCTGATGAATCGGCTAAATTTTGGCCATTATATAATGCCTTTGAAGAAAAGCAACAAGAGATTAAAAAGCTCAAGTTAAGAAGGTATTTTAAACATATTGATGCAGATTCCTTTGATAAGCTTTCTGATAAAGAAGCTAGCGCTTTGTTAGAGCAAACCGAAAGTTACGAAGAGGATTTATACTTGGCAAAGAAGAAATTTGTAACAAGTTTGAAGAGCGTATTATCTCCAATAAAAATTTTGAAATTAAAGCGAGCGGAGGAGGATTTTAGTCGAAAATTACTCCAACAATATCGCGATAAAAAGTTGGGCAACTAGTCCTATAAAAGAGTGCTTTAACAGTGCTCTTTTTATTTGAGGATCATTCGGATCAATTTATTTTTCCCAGCGGCAAAGACTGTTTTCTTGTCTAAGCATCGGAGTGTAAATAAGGTATTGTCAGTGCTGAGTTGTTCCCAATTGGCTCCTTGATCTGCGGAATAATAGAGTCCCATTGCCCCTATGGCTACGATATCATTTCCTTTGGATTGCGGTACAAATTGGATGCATGAAGTATATCCAAAACCCCTACCCTCTGCCGTTAAATCCCATGATTTACCACCATCGAGGGAAAGTGCTTTATTTTGGAAGTTTTGATTGGGAGCTTCGTAGTTTCCGCCAGCGATGATGCCTGTATGGTTGTCATAGAAATCGGCTGTAAATATTCCCGTCATGGTTTTACCTTGTATTATTGGTGATTCATAGACGGTCCAAGACCTTCCTTTATCATTGCTGTAAAACACTCGTGCTTTTTTTCCTCCTGAAACAATCCAAGTAGCATCCCCTTTAATACAAATATTAGTGTTGCTGGCTGCAAAAGCCGCTTCACCTTCCTCTACAAGAGGTAGTTGGTTGCATTTTAGCTTATTCCAGGTAGATCCTCCATCACGCGTAATGACAATAGAAAGGCACGCAGCAGTAGGGTCTCCTACAGCGATGCCCTCTTTATCATTCCAAAACTTCATGCTATCGTAAAATACTTTCTCATTGAATTCGGAATAGACCTTTTCTATTTTTAGCGTCCCTTTATTGACCTTGAAGATGAAGGCGGGGTTGCCGATATTGGCCACAAAAACGGAATGCGCATTTTGGGCTAAGCTTCTGAATTCTAATTTTAAGCTATCTTCTTGTATTAGTATTTCCGTCTTCTTGTTGGTTTGCGTATTGAAATATCCCAATTGGTTTTGGTCTCCGGCATACCATATTTTATCCCCATCTATTTCTATGGCCCGTATGCTTATTTTTTGACTAAGGAGGGTGTCGATTATAAGCGTATGTTGTTTTTGTGCTTGAACAAAAGTAACCGTTGCAATGGTGAGAAGGATTTTTAGATAATTTTTAAACATTCATTTTGATTTAGATTAAGCGAAGGTACAAAATTTGTGTTCGTTAAGATTTAGTTAAAAATGCCTATTCAACCGTTATGGCATAGTAATTGGATTGCCTTTGTAAAACCATTGTATATTAAAAACTATACCTTATGAAAACTACTATTATAAGCTTATCAGTACTATCGCTATTGAGTATAAGCAGTGTCTTTGCGCAAGACAAGACTACGGTAACGGCTACGAATTCTGAAATTAGTGATAATTTAGATTTGCGAGCAGTAGCTTCCCTATTTGGCGAAGCAGCAAACTTGGCTGATTTTGAACAACGTTTAAATGATCCAAAAACACAGATTTCCAATTTGGATTTGAATGAAGACAACCAAGTGGATTATTTGCGTGTGATTGAAACCATAGAGGGCAATGCGCACATTATTGTGATCCAGTCGGTTCTTGGGAAAGACATTTATCAAGATGTGGCTACGGTTGAAGTACAGCGCGATGCTGATAACAGAGTTCAGGTACAAGTAGTGGGTGATGTTTATATGTATGGAGCCAATTACATTTACGAGCCGGTTTATGTTGCTACCCCTATAATTTATGCTAGCTTTTGGGTAGGCAATTACCGTCCGTATTATTCTACATGGTATTGGGGCTATTACCCGACCTACTATTCCTTTTGGGAGCCATTTCCAATCTTTAGATATAGAAGTCATATAGGATTGTGTATAAACCATCACTATCAATATAACTATGTGAATTATAGACGATGTGCTGTAGCTTATGATTCCTATCGAGGACGCAGAGGAAATGGATATGAAGCGCGTTATCCGAACCGTTCCTTTCAAGCCCGAAGAGGGGAATATAGCAACCGACATGAATTTGATAAAACTAGAAACCTCAGAACGGTAGGGACTCGAGGAGAATCGATGGAGACACCAGGTCGAGGAGCTGGAAGAGAAAATATGGGCATAAGAAGTGAAT
>CANFZC010000033.1 GCA_947451475.1 Flavobacteriaceae bacterium
CAAAAAAGTTCTTAAAAAAATTAAAAATACAGTTTCCTCCTTAGCTCAGTTGGTTAGAGCATCTGACTGTTAATCAGAGGGTCCTTGGTTCGAGCCCAAGAGGGGGAGCAACAACAGAAAGGCTATCAGTAATGATAGCCTTTTTTTAAAACTATTCATTCTAAAAATTAAAAAAATGAGAACAATTAAATTAATTTCAAGTCTTGCATTCTTTATGATCTTGTCCTTGGGATGCAGCTCCAGCGACTCAAGCCCAGCAACCGACTGCGAAAGTTTAGCCAATGCAACCGATGCTGCACAGGTAGCCTACGAAAATGCTACAACCGCTACTCTGGTAGAAAAATGTAACGCATACAAAACAGCCTTACAAAATGAAATCAGTGGCTGTGGTGACGCGGGCGGTACCTTGCAAAACATCATTAATGGCTTGAATTGTACGGTGCCAACAACAACCGGAACACTGTCTATGAATTTAGGTTCGGCTCCACTTGAATTTGACGTTCTTACCGTTACTACTACAGGTACAACGCGTCATATTCACGGAGAAAAGAGCAACACAACATCCTATGAGATTAATTTTGACGTTGTAGTGGGCCAAACTGGCGCTAACAAAATCAACAATTTCCAACTTCGTCTTTTCAGCCAGACCTTTACGCCTTTAATTCCAGCCGCCTTCGGAAACGATTGGGCTTCAAGCATCACCACCAATTCCAACACTTCAGTGGTTGGAACTTTCCACGGAGAGTTGGCGAATCCAGGCCAAACAAGCGCACAAGATTTGCTGAATGGTGTAGTGAATATCAATTTTTAATCATTCCCACAATAAAGAAACGAATCCCGGCACACGCCGGGATTTTGTATTTATAGGGGAATAGGATTAAATTCTTGCTAAAAACGACAGAATTAGAAATTGATAAAAAAACCCGATACGAAAGTATCGGGTTTTTTAATTTTACATGTGTTGGAATACCACATGAGAGGATTGACTTTGTCAAATTATATTTCGATAGGTAGTGGGAGATGAGGCTGGGCACGGATTACAAATCCGCGCTATCGGGTAAGCAATCATCGCATCAAAATTGTAACTTTCTCCAATAGGGGGAGCTACTAAAGAAAAGACTTCACATGGATGTGAGGGCTTTTTTGTGTTGCGAGGGATTTTTGGGCATTTTAGACTATAACAGTCCATCTAAAATAATTTTTTAGAAAGTAATGAAAGCAAATGTGGCAGTTAAAAACTATTGACAACGAATTAGCATGCAATAAAATTATATATTTGTTTTCTAAAAATAGATTTTAATAAAATATGAAAAATCAAATTATGAAAAGTATTTTCTTTTTACTAACGTTCTTTCTAGTAGCTTCATGTTCTACAAGTGATTCTAGCAAAGAATTAACAAGCACTCCGATGGCTAAGGCTCAATTTGACAATAGTAATTATGGAGTTTACAAAGGGGTTTTTATTGGCTCTAGTGGGACAATTATTTTAGATATAAGTAATAGTTCTGATTCATTTACTGCAACTCTTATTATTGATGGAGTTACGCATAATTTTATTACAAATGAAACAATTCAACAAAATCAAACGACAACCATCAATTTTAATGAGGGGAACAATTCATTTACATTTACTGTTTCTGCAACAGGTAATAATCCTACTATTACTGATTTAATAATTAATGGGCATCCAGATGCGGCTATATTAGTTGTGAAAGAAACTTCAACAGATTTGATTAAATGTTTTGAGGGAACCTTTGCGGGAGATTATACAGGAACATTTAATGCAGTTATTTATGGAAATGTTATCAAAGGAATCACCAGGGCCACTTCTGAAGTTCAAATAGTAACGGCAGACGGAACGGTTGATAACAATCAAATAAACGCCATGGGGAACGCTTCAAATGGAGCTACTTTTATAGGTAATATGAATGGAAACACTATAACAGGGACATGGATTATAGCCGAAGATAATACAAATGGTACTTTCACGGGTGTTAGAACTTATTAATTATTTTCTGTTTTTTAATTAAAACTAAAAAATCAATCAACACATCAAATTTGTAACTTTCTCCAAGAGGGGTAGCAAAATAAAATCCTGATACGAAAGTATCAGGCTTTTTTATTTTAAAAGGGACAACTAGAATTATATTTGTAACTTCATCAATTGAATATTATTTTTTTATGCGGAATTTTATAGTCATTGTATTCTTATTTTCATCAACTATATTTTATTCTCAACTTCAAACGTTAACGGATGACTTTGAAGGGAATGGAACTATTTTAAGTTGGTATGGCGGTGATTGCGGAATGGACAATAATTTTCTAAATCCATATCCATCGGGAATTAATACTTCGGCTACTGTTCTAAAATATATAGATACTGGGGCACTTTACCCATACGTTGCTTTTAATGGGGTGGGAAATTTTAATTTAAATAACAATAGTACCTTTTCCTTAAAAATATATGTTCCTTCTAATGGACTTATTGGCAACCAAACCAATCAAATTTCATTGAAACTTCAAAATAGTTTGTTGACCGAACCTTGGTCAACACAATGCGAAATTATTAAACCCATTGTATTGAACCAATGGCAGACCGTTACGTTTAATTTTGCTTCTGATAATTTTGTCAATTTTAGCGCTACTTCTCCCAATCCGTTAACAAGGTCCGATTTCAATAGAGTTCTCATTCAAATAAATGGAGAAAACAATACAAGTCAAGTAGTATCCTATATTGATGATTTTCAATATATAGTTACCAATAATAGTATTTATGATAATTTAGTTTGGTCGGATGAATTTGATGGGAATGGGCCAATCAATTATTTAAACTGGTTCCAGCAGACTCAATTCCCAATGGGCAATAGTTGGTTTGGCAATGAACAACAACATTATACAAACCGTATTGATAATTCGAATGTTAGTAATGGTACTTTAAAGGTTGTGGCAAAAAGGGAAGTGTATACAAATCAAGGAATCACCAAACAATTTACTTCTGCACGATTGAATTCAAAATTTGCTTTCAAATATGGTCGCGTAGAAGTACGAGCAAAATTAGCTGAGGGGGATGGTACTTTGCCTGCTATTTGGATGTTGGGCAAAAATATTAACGAGTTAGGAGCCTATTGGCAGTTAAATGGATATGGTGCGGTTACATGGCCTGCCTGTGGCGAAATAGACATTATGGAATACTGGGGGTCTAATGAAATATCAAGCGCAGTTCACCATCCTATAGAGGGCAATTTGTCGATAGATGAATACACGGCTAATTATCAATATAAAAATGGTGTAACTAGTGATTTCCATATTTATGCGCTGGAATGGAATAATGAAAGAATAACATTAAGTGTAGATGGTATTAATCATCTCAACTATGAACCATTAATTAAAAACCAATTTACTTGGCCTTTTGACACTGAACAATATATTTTATTAAATGTAGCAATTCGGCCAAATGTACCGGCAAACTTTATTCAATCTACTTTAGAAATTGATTATGTTAGGGTGTATCAGCAAACCGGTTTAGGGAATAGCATTATAACTAATGAAAGGGATCTCGTGGTATTTCCAAATCCAGTTACTGACCAACTAAATCTAATAATTTCAGAAAGTCAAATTGGAAATCGAGCAACAATTTACTCTGTTTTGGGTCAAGAACTCAATTCTGAAATTTTGAATAATAAGGAAACAATTATAGATGTTTCAGCTTTTCCGCAAGGTATATACTTTGTTCAATTAGTAAGCGGAAATGAGAAAAACACTTATAAGTTTATTAAGAAATAAATTTTCACCTTGCTGATGTAAATATAATTAATAGTTATTTTATCGCGTCAAAATTGTAACTTTCTACAAGAGATTTCCTTCGGCAGTCGCTTCGCTCGTGTGAAATAACTATAATTAAACCTGATACGACAGTATCGGGTTTTTTATTTCGCGACCAACTCTGGGGTATGAATACCCAAGAGCACCTGCGGCATACTGCCAAGCGACATAATTGTCATTTAGGGTGGAGATTTGAAGTAGCATTAGAGCAAACAAGTTTTATTTTTTTTTGTTGCATAAATAGTTACTTTTGTGGCTATTATTTGATTAAATTCAGCATTAAATAATTGATTTAGTGGGAAGGAAGCATTAAAACGACCTACTGATATTTTATAGTAATGGGGAAGCCGAAAACCCAAAATAGAGAGGCCAAAAACAATTAGAAAACATTATGAAAACATTACAAATGAGAATAGCAGCGATTATTGCCTTTGCAATCATTTTTGCTTATTCATGTTCTAGCGACAGTTCATCAACTCCAACGACCACTGTGGCACAAGACAAACAAAACATTAATAACACTATTGATGACTTTTATGGTTGCTTGAATACTTTGGATGATGGTGATTTCTCTGATTTCATGTTATACTCGCTTTTTAATTCAACAGATCAAACCTATAATGATTCATGGATTCGTTCAGTTCTTGACAATTTTGAAGCGCAATATAGTACGTTGATTGTTAATGATAAATTACAATTTGCTACATTAAAAGGAACTTATGTGTGGGATATAGCAACACAAACATGGAGTAAGACAAACAATAGTTCAAAAATAGTATTGATATTCCCATCTACTGATACAGCCATTACCAATGACGCTGAACTAAGTTTAAATTCATATAGTGATACAAGCACATCATTTAATGGGGTCAATTATTGGTTGCCAAGTGCTGCTAACTTGACGTTGAAAAGAAACAATCTAGAGGTGTTTTCGATGAACATTAGCAATGTTACGTTCCAAACGGGAACCAATTTCACCATGCCACTTACAGCAACAATCAATATTTATACAGCGCCGTTCACGCATTCATTCCAATGGAATAGAATTTCAAATACTAAATTCAAATTAGATTATACCTCAAGTACGCCTCAAGGGTGCGGAACGACCTGGTCAAATACCTTTGAATTACAAGACTCAGATTATGGAAACATCACTTCGGTAGCGGAAGATTTAAAGACTTTGAACGGATCTTTACAAGAAGGCAATTTAAAAGTAGAGTACTCTATCAATACCGAAGCAATCAGTGCTTATACAGATCCTACGGCTGCTCAAATTAATAGTAATATCAATGCAGAGGTTTTCTATAACAACGCTAAAATTGGTGATTTAAGTTATGTGGATGTAAATGGTCAATCAGAAATTTTCATAACCTACTCTGACGGAACTACTGAAAATATTGATGTCTATGTTGGGGATCTTGAAACCCAAGTAAATAACATATTTGCAAACTATCTCAATTAATGAGTTGGAGCAAAAAAATAGGGGCAATTGTTTTTTGTTTGAGTATTAGTTCGCTATACGCGCAAAATGACACCCTTGCTTATTCCAACCCCAATTTGATTAAACACCAAATTGGGATTGGAATTTCAAAATTTGTTAATTCTGCTTTTTCTTCCGATAAGAACGCTTATGAAATCGAATATCGGTATAAATACAATAAAAAAATAGCACTAAGAGGCGGACTTATCTATGAAAAGGACGATAGCGAAAGTGGTTTCGTTACTGCGGGTCTTAAAATTGGTATCGACAAAAATTTAAGGAAATACCAAATGTGGACCATTTATTATGGTGTTGATGTAATGGGTAATTATTCCAATTATAAAAATATAGATAAGGATATCTATGCTAGCGGAATAGCGCCTTTTTTAGGCATTCAATTCAATCTGGTCAAGAATTTTTCGGTTTCTATTGAGCCAAACATTTATCTAAACTATTTTGTGGTTGTTGATAATTCTACTTTCGAAAATAAAAAGGTACAGCGTTGGACAGAATCCGGATTAGGAAAATTAGGCTACATTCAATTAAATTTCAGTTTTTAATCTAGTTCTAGAAAAAAGAGTGCCCAACTAAAAATCCCGATACGAAAGTATCGGGTTTTTTAGTTTTCAGGGGTTCGAATACTACAAGAATCGATTGACTTTGTCAAATTTCATATTTCGTGCGGTAGTAGGGGATGAGGACGGGCACGGATTACAAATCCGCGCCATCGGGGTTATTAGATGGGATAGGGGCAGCACTTTAAAATCTGTTATAACTTGTAACAAATTTTAATTTAAGGAAACTAATAGTTGTTTTTAAATCAAGAATCTATGAATACTCAATTTAACAAATATCTTTATTTAGGGTTTTTAGGGTTAGGACTTTTTCAAGCCTTTTTTTCAAAAGACTATATGCAAGCCACCGCTTCATTAGGAATTGCATTGGCATTTGACCCCTTCAATACCGAACAAAAATGGAATGATAGACCAAAATGGCAGAAAGCTGTTTTGCTAATTCATCTTGCCTTAGTGGCGGCTATGTTTGGTTTTGGAATTGGGCTGAATGACAAATAGGGTTTTTTTAAGGTAGAAATACCAACATAATACTTGAAGCTTCAAAGGGTTGAATAAGTAATCATCTCCTCAAATTTGTAACTTTCTCTAATATGAATTTGAAATTAAAAGAGGAAGCCCAGTCGGCATTACCCTCCAATGTCACTTTTTCTTATTTAGTTGAATGGTATTGCTCAAGTGTTTGTCCAATGGTGTAGCCTTGTATTAGTAATGGTAAGGCGTCTGATGCTACCTCAAAAAAAGGAGTTTTATTCGTTTCAATCGCGAGATCTAGCGCTTCTTTTGATAAGCATTCCTTTGCTACGTCTAGGTAGGTTCCATTCATTAAATGTTTAAATTCGTGTTGAAAAATAACCGCGGCAAAACCCTCCAGTCGGCCTGTAATGAGGGCTCCTTGTTCGTTTTGACATTGATATTCAATCCACTCATAAGTAGCGACATTGCCTCTGTTAGCGCCCTCCGCACTTAAACAACCGTGCCAAAAATTCTTCTTCTGGGCGGATACCTTAGTGATAAAGGGATTGATAAATACTTGTTTTTTTACGGGACCTAAAACTTTGTAACGGGGGTTGTCTGATTTAGCCTCGATAATAAAGACTTGCAAGCGTTTGCCAATTTGATTGGCAGCAATACCAACACCCGATTTATTTACCATCGTACGGTACATGCGGTCAATAAGTGCCGCTAAGGCTGGGGAATTAAATTCTTGTTCCGTTATGCTTCTGGGCGGTAAATACAAAGCATTTTTTTCTCTTCCTTGTTGGTTTTCTGGGATTTGTTGTAGAATGGCTAACTCATTTTTTGGGAGAACTAAGGTAAGTGATTTGTCCATAGTAGTGCAGCTTGTTAGACCGATAGTAGTTACTAAAGTTAAAATAATTAAATAATTTCTATGCCGTTGTGATGGTTTCATTTTTACGAATTGGAATGCTTTAAAGTGCTAATTTAATAGGGTGTACTGTCAGTGTACGGCCCTCAGGAACTAACAAAATTAGTTCGAAATTCCGGCAATGATTCTCAAGGGCGCCCCGCTTCCGCCGCCAATTTTCATGGGTAATGCTACCACAAAGATGTTACGGGCGGGAAGTTTGTCTAGGTTTGCTACATTTTCAAATCCTGGGGTATTGCTGCCCAGTAAAATTTGATGCGTTTTAAAATCATTGGACTGACCATAATCTAAACTCGGAGTGTCTAAACCTACCGCTTTAACCGCTCTTTCTTTAATCAGCCATGAAGCAGTTTTGGGGTCAATTCCTGGAAAATGGAGTTCGGGAATCGCCTCAATGCCAGTTTTAGCAGTGCCAAAATAGGCAGCTCGATTGGGATAATATTTTCCGTAGCCGGTTTTGAATAAAATGATGGTATTGGGGTCAAGGGTACCCTGTTCTAGTTCCCATGTTGTAATGTCTGCAATAGAGATTTGATAATCGCGATTAGCCAATGCCTTTTTCGAAACGTCGATAACCACGGCATTTCCCGTTAAACTTTTCAAGGGTAATTGCTCAACAGTGTATTTGTTTTTTGCAAAATGCACGGGAGCATCTAAATGGGTTCCGCCATGCTCTGGAGTACAAATAGAATAAGAGGAATAATAATAGCCTTTGGGCGTAAGCCCTTCAGCATCGGTATGATGAACAAACGTAGTTTTATTGTTAGGCCAATACAGGGTTGTGCTGTCAAAGCTATACGTTAAATCGATCCAAGTTAGCTCGTTTAAGTTGAAGTCTTTATCTGAATGTTTTTGGCACGAAACCAGTAATATAGCTGCAAAAATTAATAGATATTTCATTTGAAAAAGGAATTGTTTTACGCAAAACTAATAACTAAAAACAGATATTTAAAACAGTTTAGTTAATTAAATAAAAATAGTGCAAGTAAAAGCGAATGAAGGATAGGGGATTTTGCTACAGCTTCCCAAATGTTAAAAAAGGTTTATAATATCTTTGCTTAACCAAAAAAATAGTACCTTCGTATTGTAATGATTAACGCATAAAAACACATCCTATTCGCATTATTTTTATGGAAGACGCAGCAAGATTATCGGCCAGTAGAATCAAGAGCATGCAGCTGTTTGTGCTCAAAAGCCTTATTAGCGAAGTAAAAAGAGGGAAAACCATCAACTTCAGCCAAATTCCAGCAGAGATCATAACCCTGTTCCAGGAAGAAGTAGCGAATAACGAAGAGTTGAGAATGGCGATGGAACAACAATTAAAATAAGATTTTAGAGTAACAATAGAGAAAGCCTGATGCGAGAGTATCAGGCTTTTTTATGTTGCAGGAAATTTGCGACTATGCAGACTAAATTTGCGAACGAAGCGGGTTTAGTTTTAAAATAATTTTAAGACTAAGGTTATGATTTCACATACGATGATACCAATCAAGATACGGTAGATCCATTGTTTAACAACTTCGAGGTGGGCAATTTTACTTCCCCAGTAGCCTCCAAAAAAACTGCCAATAGACAACACCAACCCAATTTCCCAATGGATTAAACCATTGAAAGCAAAGATTAATAAAGAAACTAAGCTTATTATAATCAAGAGGAAATTTTTAATGGGATTGGCTTTGGTTAAATCAAAGCCGCAGGCAAGGATTAATTCAAACAAGATCAATATAGCAGAATCTAAAACAATGAGTCCGGCCCATATACCAATCAAGAAAAAAACAATATGACTCTTCATGGAGACTGTAGTTTTGAGCATACTTCGCCCTTTCAATATTTTTCTGGAATTAGTAACAATCAAAATAAATGAAAATACCATGGCGACTAGTAGCACCCATTGTAGTTTCGCAGAATCAATGAATTTAGTACAAACAGTACCTACGATGACACCAAAAAATAAGGGAATGGAAATCAATAAGGTTTTGGACCAAAGGATGTCTTTAGAGCGTTGAAAATTATAAACCGAAATGGTTGACCCCACTAATATGGGTAACCGGTTGGTAGCGTTAGCCACAGACGGGGGAACCCCCAAAAAAATCATCACAGGCAGGGTAATGGTCGAGCCACTGCTGGCAAGTGTATTCATTAATCCGCTCAGCAAACCACAAAACAAAAAAATAATAACAGCGTAAACATCCATGAATAAAAACATTAGGGCCGCAGAACAGCAAAAAAAAATGCAATAATACATTTTTTTTCTAAGTAGTGAATTTGAGGCAACAGAAAAGAGATGTGTTATAAGATATTGCCGTAAAAGGTTGGGGGCTTGGTCGACAAACTTCACTTTACTGAAGTTGAAACAACTTGAACTGAAATAAACTAAGGCAACGTTTGGACAACTGTTAAAAATTAAATAGGTTTGGGAGGTTAAAATATGAAAATGAGGCACTTGTTAGAGCGATAATTCCTTTTTTAACCATTTAGGTTTTGATAACAAACATAGTTTAATAAATAATACACATTTTTCAATGGGAAGAATACTACTTCATAATGACAATGTTGATTTTAACGTAGATCAAAAGGCAACAATAAATACGGGATATAGTAGCGATAGAGATGTTTTGAAGAATCGCTCTAAAAAATATCTTGATTTAATAGCTGGGCTTGATACTCAATCAATGACAGATACTAAAGGGATGGAAGAGCTTATTAAGGCTATACAGGAAGAATTTGGAACAGCCGATATAACAAGTTTACCTATGGGGATTGTATCTAAGTGTTTTTTAGGACACCCCTATGAAGTACACACCCTTGATTTAAGTGCAGGTCAAATAATTAATCATTATCGAACTAATGAAACAATGGAATTAGATTTTGAAAAAGCTAGAACCGTTGCCAAGCATAATGCTTATGCGATGGTTGAAGTTTATAAAGACAAAATTATTTTAATTCGGGAAGATGGATCAGCAACTAAATTATAAGTAGATTAAGAAATGAGCATTAATAATGATTTCACAAAGAATACGGAACTCAAAAAACCATCGAATCAGGTTAATTATCTTTTAGGGATATTAGGGGGGATTTTTGCTATTGTTATACTTGTTCTTTCACTACAAAAATATGCAGTAGATAAAAATAATTCCAGTGATCAAAATAGTCAATTTTTAGAAAAAAATAACGAAACAAGCATTCCGTTGCAGGACACAATTAATTCCAATACTACCGCACTCTTTAGTCAAGAGGAAGTGCTTAATTTTATTAATCAATATTATCTGGATATTTCAAATCATAATTTTACAGCAGAAAATTATTTTGCGAATACGGTCCTACAATACATAAACAGGGTAAATCTTACCCCTTCAGATATTAACCTAATTGTAAATAACAATGATGATTTTATCGATAATAAATCGATTATTATCAACGATGAAATACATTTCGACCGAACAGATGGCAACACAAATTATTACAATTATTGGGTCGATTACAACTGTTACAGAAAATCAAAAGATAAATATCAAAGTTGTAAAGTAAATGTTGAAATTGGTCTAGATGACACAAATAAAATTTTCTCCTATAAAGAACTAGAAATTAGGGATTTGTTGTTTCAAAAGGCAGAAAGGGATCAAAGAGAAAAGGATGTTGCCAATGCGTTTTATGATCCAAATTTTACACTTTATGATTTATTAACAGACGAACCTATTTTTCCAAATCAAGAGGGACAATTTGATATTTGGTATTCAAGTAATGAAGACCCAAATCCCTACCATATAGTAATAAACAAAACGGAATTACAAGATTACCGTTACTATAAATTTAAAACGGAGGCAAATTGCATTCAATGGTGTAACAATAAAAAATCTAATTATTAAAATATATGTCAAATCAAGCAATATCATACGCAGACCTTTCGATCATCAACAATGCATTGAGGGCAATTAGTGCAGATTTATCAGGAGTACATTCTGAAATGGGAAGCCTAAATTACAAACAAGACATTCTTGAATCGGAGCTAGTGAAACTAGCAGATGCATTTGCTGACTTCGTTGAAGCAGACCTTAAGCATAAATCATTACAACTTGCCGAGACTCGACAAGGAAACTTAAAGCAAGATTTACAAATTAAATTTGGGTACTATGCAGAAGTGAGAAGAATGGCAACCGGGATCTTGCAGGGAGTTGATTCAGGTATCGTTAGTGATGAAACACTTAAATATACCACAGAGGAAGTCATGATTAAAGCTCCAGGATATTGGTTAGCACCTGCTTTGGTTGCCTTAGCCGCTTGGATAAGAAATGATAAAAGCACAAATGGCAAAGCATTGAGTGAGGCATTGAAAAGAGATGATTACAAAACAACTCTTTTCTTCATGTTGGTCATGCGTAGACTAACTAGAAATGAAGCAAGCTTAAAATGGCTTGAACGTTATTTTATGCATCAAAATCCACAGGATTTAGATAGAGAATTTATCATCATACTGGAAGCGGTAACGACGGGTGTTTTTCCTCCTGCCGCACGCCAATTAATGATGTCAAACGTTAAAGGGTGGCTTCAACAATTGACGCAAGGAGATTCATTTATCAATGAACAAAAGGCACAGTGGGTTAGTTTTTTTGAAGCTTCAGGGCCCGTTCCAGAGGGAAATTACCCTTTGCTTGATAAATTCGCCTCCAATTGGGGGGTATTAGAAACTTCTTTAAAAGAAGCAAAAACGCACGAAATACTGAAAACACATTTCAAAGAGATAATTTCAACATCAACTGATTTTTCAAAAGGAGTAAAAATCCAGCTGGATGAAATTCTTTCTTTGTTGGTTACAAATTTTGATGATGAAGAATTACCTCTACAAGAGCAAGTGAGATTGAATCAGTTAATTATTCAGTTAGATGGGGATAAAAATGCTGCGCAAGCAATTATGGATGCAGAAAAACATATTTTTGATGAGAAAGTTGATTTTTTACAATTGCTTACCAATGCTTCATTTAATCCTGAATTAACAGGGGCTACCAAAGTAACACAAGCGTTAGCCGTCTCTATTAGTCAACCATGGATTGTCGAAGCTCATGATACCTTTACAGCGCAAAGTAGAAATAAAATTCCGCAAGAAATTGAACTTGATGTGGATGGATTTACAGCAAAAACAAAAGATGGAAGCGATGAAAATGAACTTATAAGTAAACAAGATTATTTTTATAAAAATATTTTAGAAACCGAACTAAACAACGTTGCCTATCCTTATGGAGGAGTCATCATTGGAGCTTTAATTTGTTTACTTGGATTATGGGCGTTTACCATTCACTTTGTTGCGGGTCTAGTTGGCCTAGGAATTGGGGGTGTTTTGATTTGGAACAATATTAAAAATTATAATACTACTAGAGAAAACATAACCGAAAATGTAGAGGAAAGAAAACGGAAAGCAAAAGAAGTGATGAGAGGATGTGTAGCAGAGGCTGTTGATTATCGAAAGGAACTTTCAAGAGAAGATGCTAATGCTGAGGCTTTAAGACAATTATTAAAATCAATTACTCCAGAAGATTTTTCAAGTGTTTCAAAAGATACCGCAAGAAATATAATATAACTATTAAAACAATTAATATGTGGAATTGCATAAAATGTAACGAAGACAATGAAGACAATTTTGATGCTTGTTGGAAATGTGGAAATGAAAAAAATAGTGATCAACAAGAGATAAATAATACAGTAAATGAAGAGGCTCAAAATAATTCAAAAATATTATTTGGAGACACTTCAACGAAGTCTGAGGCTGTAGAATCTGAAAAAAATCAGGTAGTGGTAGAACGAGACAATTTATTTCAGGGGAGAACAGAAGCACAGGAAGCGAATTCAAAATTCCCAGATTGGGACATCGTTCCTCCAAACCAGATCATAAACCCAAGAATTAAAGTTCAGTAATTTCAATGCCTACAACTTATTCAGAATGGACTTATTTACTCGACAAATTTGCTGATGGTGATGACACTGCTTTAGTAGATTTGAGCGAGGCTAGTTTTGCTGTTGATGCGGGAACAGCGACTCGTTTTTATATGAGCGTAAATGCAGTTTATAAAAAGCGTAAACAAACTTGGCTAGAAAAATTTCAACGTTCGTTTGAGCTGCAAAATTTCAAATCAATGGAGGATTTTGAAATGATATTACGGAACGGGAAACAAAATCTTACTCCTTTGACTAAGTTTGTCGATTTAAAGGGGCTTCCAGTGGATTTGAGGAAGACATTAAAAGAAGACCTTGAAAGTTTCGTTAATGACATCAAAAAAACCTTAAAAGACAACGTTACTAAAACGTCAAACGGAAATGACAAAATGATCTTAATGTTAAATACATTTGGTCTAATGGATAGTCCTAAAGAAGTAGAATACAAATTAGAGCAACAAAATAATAACGAAATTCCCAGTACGGGCAGAAAAATAATTTTCTAAATGGCAAATAAAGTAGAATTTAAAACGTCGCTCTTGCGAATGTTTAGAGCAAGAATACCTTTTATTTCAATTCGAAGTATTGAGAGAGCAAGGGTATTGGAAGTAGTACAGCAATTAGCAGAAGAAATAAATATTCCAATTTATGTCCACAGTTTATCGCATGGAACAATGGATATTAAATCAAAGAAGACCATAAATGATGATCGATCAGTGGCGGGAGGTTTAGATTTTGCAGTTCAGAACATTTCTCAAAGACAAAATTTAACCTTTGTATACACAGAGGTAAGCGATATTGAAGACGATAATATAGTGTCCAGACATCTTTATGATTGCGTGGTTCAAGCGATTGAAAGAGGGGGGTGTATTTGCTTGATTACTACTAAAAGTATTTGGCCGCAATTACAAAGACTAGGAATGACTATTACTCTTGATGCTCCTAATGAAGAGGAGATGTTGAGCGTGGTAAAAGATTGTGTGACTCCCTATAAGGGGTCAATTCCAATTGATTGGGACGAAACAGATTACAGAATGGCAGCAACGATTTTGGCCAATATGACTAAGATTGAAGCAGAAAATGTTTTAGCTACACAAATGGCTAAAGGGAATTTGACCAAGGATGATATTAAAGAGTTGAGCAATGCAAAAGATAAATTGTTTAGTGATATCTCAGGTTTAGAAAAGGTAAAAATTGATCCATCTACACTTTCAGTTGCTGGGCTAAGTGGGCTTCAACATTGGTTGGATAATCAAAAACAATTATTAACGGCCGATTTAAAAGCAAGAAAAATGAGGCCGCCGCGAGGTGTTTTATTGGTTGGTGTTCCTGGTTGTGGAAAATCATTATCCGCAAAATTTATTGCGGCTAATTGGAATCTTCCTTTATACAGACTTGATTTAGCAGCTATACAAGGACAATATCTTGGTCAGTCTGAAACCAGATTGAAAGAAGCGTTAGCATCTGCCGATAACGCAGCGCCTTGTGTTTTATGGATTGATGAAATCGAAAAAGGACTTTCAGGAGCAACAGGTTCAAACGATGGAGGGACTTCTACAAGAATGGTTGGGCAGTTTTTATTTTGGCTGCAAGAAAGTTTAGCAAAAGTATTTGTGGTTTCAACCGCAAATGATGTTTCAAAATTGCCGCCTGAACTTTTACGTAGAGGGCGTTTTGACGAATTGTTTTTTGTTGATTTACCCGGAGAAACTGAAAGAAAAGACATTATTAATTTATACATAAAGCGTAATTTATTAACGATGCCTTCTACAGATACATTTAATAAAATTATTGAATTATCCGATGGATTTGCGGGATCCGATCTTGAAGGAGCAGTAAGAGATGTAGCGATTCAAGCAGTAATTCATGGAGATAGTGTAGTTGATGACGCCCTCTTTGAAAAATGTTTCAGAAATATCGTTCCCTTAAGCAAGACGGCTCCAGAAAAAATAGAATCCATAAGAATATGGGGTCGTGAACGGGCGGTTCCTGCTTCCGGTGTTTCATGGGACGCGTCAGTAAATGAAAATTTAATAGGGAAACGATCAATAATTATTTAATTTATTTAAATGAAAAAACTACTTTACCTGCTTAGCCTATCCTTTTTAATCCTTCAGTCTTGCTCGTCGAGTGATGCAAACAGCGACAACAATCAAACTCTAACGGGCAAACTAAAAAGAATTCACGTGATTTCTTCGGGTGGAAGTGCTGACAGTAATATAGACTTTTTTTATGATGAGAATGGCCGCCTGATAAAAGAAACAATCACTGATTTGGCAAACAATCAAATTGTAAACACTATTCTATTTCTAAGAGACACAAACGGTTATGTTATCAATCGGTTTGAATCCAATTCTTCTAATTACACCTCCAATACCAATTATGTTGTAGATAGTAATGGAGTAGTGCTTTCAAGTGTCGAGACGAAAACAAATTCGGGTAATTCTACTCAAATTACCGCAAGTTATAGTTATACAAATAATAAGATTTCCCAAATTAATTTTTCGGATGGTCGTCAAGAAAAATACACCTATGATGCCAACGGAAATCGTATAAAAACCGAAAAATATTTTGATTCGCCTGCAAATCCAGACAGTGTAGAAAATGTTATTTTTGATAATAAAGTGAATCCTTTTCCCAATGATGATATACTGATAAATAGGATTGGAAATAATAATTTCACTTCCTCTATAACATCTCATTACCAAGACAGCCAGCTGCTTGAAGGGACTTTTGATCAAGTGCTCCAGTACAGTTACAATAGTGATAATACACCGCATACGGCAGTTTTTACAAACACTGATACTTTTTCTACTTTTGGACAAACGTATTCTGTTGGTTTAGAATTTATTTACTATTAGGATTTATAATGTTGCTAATTTTCTGGGGAGGCATCTGCAATAGTATGCAATAAGTAAGAAAAGATTTTTAAATTCGTCAATAATAAACCATGAAAACACTAAAACTATTTCTCATCACCGCCATTGTAATCATTACTAATTCTTGTTCGAGTAGCGGCTCAGCAAGTGCCTCTTGCAACGAAATTGTATGCGGTCATCCAGGAGGTCCCCAAGGGAACGTTTATTATTTGTACCGAGGCACTTTGGAACCCGACACTTGCGGTTCAATTACCATAGAGGTTAATCAAGCGACCTACAATTATTATGAAGCCAAAATGGCGCAAAATCCCGAAGGTTATTGTTGCTGGGAAGGAATGAAATAAAAAAAAGGCTTAACTGATGTTAAGCCTTTTTTTGTGCCTTATAGGTACTTATAGCATTAGAAAAGAAGCAATTGTGTTTTTTTCTGAACGCCGTTGAACGACACTTTGACTGTTTTGAAATATACTTCCACTATAGATTAATGGTAAGCAAAGTGTGTTTTGGTGTAAACTAGCCTATCATTTGGCGATACCTAACTGTTATTCAACGAAATATCACGACAACATTCGATGAAAGGGTGTAACTTGTTGTTCCTATTTAACGAAAAGTAAGGCCTATAGCAAGCCAAATAACTAGTAATCCTAATATAAACGTCATGCTTACTTTTTACTCTGCCTCCACCCGAATTGTAAACACCCGAAGAGGGGTACTGGAATGTTTGGAAATCGCGTGCAATCACGACTACCAAGACATCGATTTGCTAATTTTTCATGCCGCCATTGGGCATGATTTCAATGAAATTCTCAAGGTTTGCAAGGAAATAGTGCCTCATGCAAAGGTGGTAGCAGCTTCATGCTGCGGCGTGGTAGGAAGAGAAGGGGTGAGTGAGTCCATGAAAGACATCGCCATGATGGCCGTTAAAGGAAAAGACTATGCCTTAGTACACACCAATGACTTCTACGGTCATAACTCCTATGATAAAACACTAGCCATGGCACAAGCGATGGCCACCCAAAAACAAGGCATCAACATGATCTACTTCCTAGGCTCGGGAATTGATATCGCCAACGATCAATGCATCGCCGCGTTTGAACAGGTATTCGGACCCGAGGTCACTATTTTTGGTGCCACTTCTTCCGATAATATGAAAGGCTATGTGAGTTACCAAGCCGCAGAAGATAACGTGTACGAACACGGTGCCTATGCCATAGGATTCTGCGACCCAACGCTTACCCTAGATACCCAAGCAACCCACGGTTTTATCGCCATAGGGGAGCCTATGGAAGTGACCCGTTCCAATGGCCATATTATTCAAGAAATTAATGGGAAACCCGCTTGGAGTGAATATTTAAACCGTTTGGGACTAGAGGCGGGCTCTGATTGTGGCAATACCATTCCCATAGGGGCACTAGCCGAAGCATTACCGGCTGCGGTAGCCAAAGAATATGGTAACGACCATATCTTACGGGTGGTTACCAAACATGACGGAGACGATATGTACTATGCTACTACTTGCCCTGTAGGAACTAAACTCTGGCTTACCGTTAGAGACGAAGAGGTCATTTTTAGAGAAATGGACCGCATCGTGAAGGACATCAACGAACGAAATAAACCCAAAAAACCAGTGGCAGTGTTTCACGCCGACTGCTTAGCGCGAGGACGCTTTTTGACCGATAGAATTTTAAAAGAGGAATTGGTCTTCAACATGCAAACACCCTTTTATCACGATGGCAATTGTCCACCGTGGTTAGGGATGTACGGATTTGGTGAATTTGCAAAATTAAAGGGCAAAAACACCTACCATAACTATACGACGGCACTATACGTTATTTACAGATAAAGAATTCCTAGAACAGCCCTAAATCAAAGACAGTGAAAGCTTTAAGTAAAAGAGAATCGCTCTTACGGGAGTATCAAGAATTGCAACTGCGGGTGACCCGGTTTTCCTATATAGAGCAACAACTCAAAAATGCTCAGGATAAATTGGACCACGAGTTAATCTTGTATAAAAGACTGAACCAGTTCAGCAACAAAGCCCTGAAATGTAGCAAAGTAGAGGATTTTTTAACCATAGCGGTAGAAGCTATCGTTGACATCCTAGAAGTGGAGGCTTCAGCACTGGTGATTCGCCATAACGACACAGCAGAAAGTAAGCTATTTGCCGAAGGAATCTTACTGCCTACCCCAGAAATGAAAGAGCAGTTTATAGAGGATTTGTCAAACCTGTCGGGTATCGTGGGTAAATCAAAATCGGTTGTTATTTCCTCTAAACGACTGGAATTATTGCATTCCCTATCCGATTATAAAGATGCCGTATTTCATTTTGTCAACGATAAAGGACTGGACATATCATTTTGCCTAATCGGATTGGTCTCTCATAAAAAGGCACCTTTTTATGAAGTGCTAGATGATAAACACGAGACCATCTTTAATTTATTTGCCCAACAGTTCCATACCATCCTAACTAACTTTTTCCAACATCAGAAGATAGAGGACCAGATTGTTAAAATCACCTCTTCTGAAATAGAATTAAAGAAGTTATCCTTGATTGCGACCAAATCTAAGAATGGGGTAATTATAACCGATCAAAAAGGACGTATTGAATGGGTCAATGATTCGTTTACCAAAACCACTGGCTATGCCTATGAAGAAGTAAAAGGGATTCAAACCTTGAACATCCTAAAGAATAATTTCAACGATGTCGAAGAATATAAAAGAGTCCTAAAAGATAAAAAAAGTATCGAATTTGCTTCTTTAAATAGAACCAAACAAGGAAAACTATACCATAGTCAAACCGAAATCATCCCGGTCTTTGATGAGCAAAAAAACTATATTAATTTCATTTATGTAATCAAGGACATCACCAATGAGGTCGAATTTAAAGAGGAAATCCTAAGAATGAATTCCCGATTTGAGTTGATTTCAAATAAATCTCAAATCGGTATCTGGGAATGGGATCGCGAAACCAGCGTATCGACCTGGAACGATATCTTAATCTCACAATATGGAGCGGATAAAAGCAAAATCGGAACCAATTTCTATAACTTTTGGTTAGCCTCGATTTATCCCGCAGATAAGAAAGCGTTGATGGCCAACCGGAATAAAATAATGAATCTCGAAATTGATAGTTTCGAACAAGAGTACCGCATCATTAGAGCCAATGACAAATCCATACGCTATTTAAAAACACTCACCATTGGGGAAAAAGACAGCAGTGGGCAAGTCATCCGCTTAGTGGGTAGTTCGATAGACATCACCGAAACTAAAGCGGCCGACGAAAAAATCAAAGCACTCAAACTCTTTTATGAAAGCATCCTTAACAATATGCCGAATAAGATTTTGATTTTCAACGCAGCCAGTGAATTGATTTACTACAATGAGTCGATGTTGGCTAGCCAACCGTTCTGGGAAAAATATTTATTCCATTCCCTCTACGATGTCGTGGTGGCTGAGGTCGAAAATCAGTCGTTTGTGGAACACTTAATTTCCCATATTCGTCAGGCGGTTAAGAAAAGAACCACCGTTAAATTCAACGAAACCATTGCCATCGGTTCCAAGTCAACCGAGCTGCTGAACAACATCCTTCCCTTTTATACCGATGGGGTGCTCGAATACATTATAGTATCAGGGGTAGACATAACCGAGCTAAACGTAGCACAGCTTGATTTAGTGAAAAAGAACAACGAATTGGTCAAAGTAAACGGGGAGCTAGATAATTTTGTATACCGTGTATCCCATGATTTAAGAGCGCCTTTACTGTCTATTAAAGGATTGATTTCCTTAATCAATTTTGCCGAGTTAAACCCAGCCACCACCGAGTATATCTCCTTAATTGAAAGCAGCGCTACCCGCATGGATAACTCCATACAAGACATCTTGGAATACTCCCGAAATTCGAGACTGGAAGTAAAATTAGAACGCATCAACATCAAGGAATTGGTGCACGAAATCTTTAACGACATTAAGTTCTTGACCGATTCACAAATCGAACTAGAATACGAAACCGATGGCGAAGATAGCATCGTTACCGATAAGTTTAGAATGAGTACCTTATTGAAAAACATGATTGGAAATGCCATTAAATACAAAAGCGCGAGGGCCGACTCCTTTATAAAATTCCACATGTCCCAAAAAGGGAAAACCATCACCATGCGCATAATCGACAACGGCATTGGGATCTCTAAAAGCAGTATGCCCAAGGTATTTGACATGTTCTACCGTGGCTCCAGTGCAAGCGTCGGCACCGGCCTCGGCCTCTATATTTGCAAAGAAATCATCGAACGATTGAACGGCAAAATAAAACTAAAATCCCAACCCGGCGTGGGAAGCGAATTTGATATTGTATTGCCTATAAACAAACTGTAATCATGAAATACATACTCATCGATGATGATCCCATCATCAACCTAGTGCACCGAAGAGTCATCCAAAAAGTAGAGGATGCCGCCCCCATCGAAATTTTCATTTCGGGAATAAAAGCATTGGAGTATTTCAAGACCAGTGAGTCCGTTCCCCAAATCGTATTCCTCGACATCAACATGCCCGAGATGAATGGCTTTGAGTTTTTAGACGAACTCCTAAAAGACAAGAACATTAAAAAAGAAGGCCTAAGCATCTATATCTTAACCTCCTCCTTAAACAACAAAGACCGCGAAACCGCCAAACGTTATCCTATTCTAAAAGGCTACCTCGGCAAACCCTTAAACATAGAGGCCGTAGTAAATTTAAAAGGACAGTTCTCAGAACCGATAGGGTAGTGATATCCTTTTTTGGTGCATGAGCATTTTCCATTATTTGTCATTCCCGCGAAGGCGGACAGGAGGCTCGTCGTAAGACGAGACGACCGATGGAACGAAGTGGAATAAATCCACTATCTATAACATTCTTAGAAGAAGGCTATCTCTCGCGAAATGCATTGCATCAAAGTCAATCCTTTCGCGTGGGTTCTAGGTTGTTTTTTGTGTTTATTTTGAACAATTAGATTCCAATAGAGGTTGTGTAACAACTACCGCTGCTGGCGATAGTGCTTTTTTTGCCATTTTTGATTCATTCGTAATGCTTCTACCTTTTTAAATTGAATTTTTAAACCATAGGGTTCCATCTTAAAATTTATACAGTAACCCTCTCAAGACTCTTTTAAAAAGAATACTAGTGGAAATCGTTTTTTTTATTTTAATTTGCGAAGTATCTTATTTAATAAAGGTTAGCAGAAGCACTAACAATTAAACATAACAACCATGAAGGATAAAATAGCATTACTATTCATTCTATTACTAGTAATTTCCGGCTGCTCGTCAAGTTCAAATTCTGATAGTACGGCACCAATTATACCTGCGGCGCCATCTAACCTGACTGGTATTGTTGCCTCCAGCACTCAAATAAATCTGTCTTGGACAGATAACGCATCCAATGAAACCGCTTTTACTATCGAACGAAAAACAGGAACCGGAAGTTTTACAAATATAGGCACTGTAAATGCTGATATAGTAACCTATATCGATTCAGGACTAACACCAAATACTAGTTATACCTACAGAGTCAACTCCGTTAATTCAGCCGGTAATTCAACAACCTATTCGAATGAACTTGTTCTTACCACTACAAGCGTAAGCAGTTTGCCTATTTTAACAACGACAGCGGCTTCAGTAATTACTACTGCAACCGCAGTTTCAGGAGGAAGTATTTCAAGTGATGGAGGAGCTACTATTACAGCAAGAGGGGTTTGTTGGAGTACAACTGCCAATCCAACCATTGCCGTAACGACCAAAACAACGGATGGTACTGGAACAGGAATATTTACAAGTAATCTAACAGGGCTTACTCCAAATACAAATTTTCATATAAGAGCCTATGCTACCAATAGTGTCGGCACTGCTTATGGGCCAGACTTAAGTTTTACAACCTTGAATACCTCCAGTACTTCCGTCACCGATATCGATGGAAACACCTATCAATTAGTGACTATTTGTAGCCAGGTATGGACAAAATCAAACTTAAATGTTTCTAAATATAGAAACGGGGATATAATTCCTCAAGTGACTGATCCAACACTATGGACAAATTTAACTACCGGAGCTTGGTGCTATTATGCTAATACAACTGCGAATGGAACTACCTACGGAAAACTTTACAATTGGTATGCCGTTAATGACCCAAGAGGACTAGCTCCTGTTGGTTTTCATGTTCCTTCTAATGCAGAATGGGATACACTAAGAGCTTGTTTAGGCGGAGATGCACTTGCAGGTGGCGCTATGAAAGAAGCGGGCAATGCGCATTGGATAGCAAACACAGATGCTACCAATAGTAGTGGGTTTACAGGGCTTCCAGGGGGGGCTCTTTATCAGGGTGATTTAGGTATCACTGGAACCTTCCAGGGTATTGGAGAGTATGGGTACTTTTGGAGTACAACGCCAGTTCTTACTTCGGCTTGGTACCGACAACTTCATAATTTTAATGGTTATATTGTCAAAGCCAGTCTTTATAATCAAAACGGTTTTTCAGTACGTTGCATCAAAGATTAATCCGAATAGCGAAAAGCGCCATTTGACATTTCATACCCGCTGCGCAACCTCTTCAGACTTTGAGCTCGCTACCTCCCGAAATGCATTGCAATTAAGCAATTCTTTCGCGTGGTTCTCTGTTGTTTTTTGTGTTTATTTTGATTTATTTATCTTTTAGAGAGGTTGTGCAAAAGTTACCTGTGTTAGCAGCCGTTTTCTTTTGTCTATTCAATTTATGAATAATTTCCCAAGCCAAAATGGATGAGATGGCATAGCTGATTATACAAACTTGAATTGTTTTCGGGTCTAAGAATAAATTAACTACAACAATAAAAGATATAATTTCAATTAAAGTCACACAAATTCCAGCTAAAAAATAAAATATTTTGTTTGGAAACTTTAAAAAAATGAATGCAAATAATGTATTTATAACTAGTAATAATGTCACAATAAGATAGAAATAGTAATCATCGTATATCATGAAAATCTGTTGAAGAATTACAGGAAGAAATATATAGATTCCAAGCAGAACTAAATAAGTCAAGAATCTTTTCATTACTGTCATTTTTTAAGTTTATTTGGAATGGCTGCCAACTTCAGTCAGTGAAAAACCCCGCTGCGCAACCTCTTCAGATTTTGAGCCAAACCACCCAATGCTGCATCCTCATTTCTCTTCTCAAATATAGGAAAAATATCTAAAAACCATCCCAAAAAACCACAATTCACAATCTACTTTTGGTCTTTGATTCCTTTGATTTGACTCGTTAATTAGCAATAAACCGTCCCCTATCACCATCTAAGCTGCGCTTGCAAACTGGATTCCCGCCTTCGCGGGAAAGACAAACGTTCTTAGAAGGAGTCTATCATCCACTAGTCTATTATCCCAGCCTGCCGGCAGACAGGTTGCTTCTTTTTTCAAAACCTATAGAGTTTACTCAGAGTTTATATAGACTTTACTTAAAGCCTACTATAAGTGTACCTAGACTTTAGTCTAAGCTTTTGTAGTTTTTATGAAAATAAAATAGATAAGGCCCTAAGTGGGTCAGATTTTGGCTTTTGCTTTTCTATAGTGTATAAAAGAGAGGCCAAGCATAACCAGCATCAGTAAGGCCCAAAAGGAGGGAACCGCTATGGTATAAATAGGAGTGAGGGCATCATACCGCAAATAAGGATTGGGGTTGACATAGTCTTCTGGCGTGGCGCTGAGGTAGTCTCTTATGCCGTCGTAGACTTGCAAAAGCATCAGAGCAAGTATGGTGCCGCGCAATAGGGTCAAGGTTTTAATCTCTGAAGCTTTCGAACCAAATAGCATAAGCGGAATATAGAAAGCAGGGAACATATAGCAATTACCAAAGAGCCAGCCCGGATACGGAATTAGTGAAGCTTTTAATTCCTTATTGCAATCTAACTGCAAATAAAAACTAAAAGTAACTACCGCCAGGGCAAACAGGAAGAACACGATGAGGTCGTAGGGGGCTTTTTTAAGCACTTTTGATACTTCTTGGGATAATGACATGGGCGAATTAGTTTTTAGTGGTTTAAAGATACTAATTTTTAAAAGCGGGTAGCCATAAAAAAACCCTCAAGCAGGCTTGAGGGTTTTTGATATCGTAAGTAAGAAGTCTTAGTGCAATAAATTGGTAATCATAGAAGGACAAAGGCCAAGGATGATGTTTAGCAAAATAGCAGTTACACCTACCGCATAATACACAAAAGGAATCGCTTGTTTTTCTTCGCTAGCTTCTTTAGTATACATCGCCAAAATCAATTTGAAGTAATACCCTATACTGATAATCGAGTTCACTACCCCAGCAATAACAACGACCATATAGCCCGACTTAATCGTCTGGCTAAACAACATGAATTTACCAAAGAATCCCGCAAATACAGGAATCCCCGCCATCGATAACAAAGCAGCAGTCAACACCGCCGCTAGTACCGGACTTGTTTTCCCCAAGCCGTTGAAGTTGATAATATCCTCGTTGTCTTTGTTTTTAGTGACATAAATGATGACCGCAAAGGAAGCAATACCTGCCAGGGCATAAGCCGCCGTGTAGTACAATAAAGTGCTAGCCGAGTTGGATAAGCTTAATAAAGTCATTAACATAAATCCAGCATGGGATACACCCGAGAACGCTAACATACGTTTAACGTTATTTTGACGCAATGCCATTAGGTTACCAACCGTCATAGACAGTATCGAAACCACTACAATAACCATTTCAAAAGTAGCACTCAATGAAGAGGTCATACCGCTCAATAGTTTATATAAAGTAGCCATAGCAACTACTTTAGCCAACGTACTCATAGTGGCAGTGGTCATAGAAGGCGAACCTTCATAAACATCGGGAGCCCAGAAATGAAAAGGAGCAGCCGCAATCTTAAACAGCATCCCAATCACCATCAAGGTAATCCCTATAGGGAACCAAACAGGAATACCTGCGCCCGATGATAAATCTTTGATTTCAGCTATGTCAAAATAACCCGTAGCACCATAAATCAAACAGATACCAAACAAGATGATTCCGGAAGCAAACGAACCTAATAAAAAGTATTTCATACCGGCCTCGTTACTCTTAACGTCCAATCGGCGACTAGCCGCAAGGATATATAACGAGATGGATAATACTTCAATGCCCAAGAAGAACATAGACAAGTTCCCAAAAGAAACCATAGCTACTGCACCGGCCAATAGGAATATTTTAATAGCAATAAAGTCAGATAGTTTAGTAGGATGGTCTTTGTAAAAGTCACCACTCAAGGCTACCAAGAAAATAGTCAGCACGATGAACAAACTAGAAAAGGCTACAGAGAAGTTGTCCACCACGATCATATTATTATAAAACGCAGCAGGGGTATTAAATTCGGAAACCGTAAGTCCCAATATGGCTAATAACCCAAGTACCGCTACAGGAACGAGTAGCTTTCTTAAATTAAAGATTTCAGCGATAAGGCAAAAAACACCTAAACCTGATATGGCAATTAATGTATTCATGGGTAGGACTTAGTGATTAATAGTGACTAAAATTTCTTTTAAACTCGGCGTAACCAAATCCACAATCGGTTTTGG
>CANFZC010000034.1 GCA_947451475.1 Flavobacteriaceae bacterium
AATTTAATCCTTAATTCTTATATTGCGCCACGAAATTTATTACCTACTAAGAGTATGAAAGTAAACAAAATTATTGCTGTAAAATTATTACTATCATTAGTGATAATGGTTGGTTTTACCAGTTGTAGTAAAAAGTCCGATTCAAAGGGCGGTTCGAAAGCTACCGGTTGGAAAATCAACGATAAGAAAGGTGGATTCCAGTATGCTTCGAAATTCAAAAAACAAGCTACAGGGCCAGGTTTGGTTATGGTTGAAGGCGGAACATTTACCATGGGTAAAGTTCAGGATGACGTGATGCACGATTGGAACAACACTCCAAATCAGCAGCATGTTATGTCTTTTTACATGGACGAAACAGAGGTTACCAACATGATGTACATGGAATATCTAGATTGGTTGAAAAAAGTATTTCCACCAGATCAAGACAATTACAAAAACATATACGAAGGTGCATCCCCAGACACTTTGGTATGGAGAAATCGTTTAGGTTACAATGAAACAATGACCAATAACTATTTGAGACACCCTGCTTATGCTGAGTATCCTGTAGTAGGTGTTAATTGGATCCAGGCTACGGAGTTTGCTAAATGGAGAACGGATCGTGTGAACGAGAAGATTCTTGAAGACCAACGTTATTTGAAAAAAGACGCTAAAGTTACCGATGCTAGTGCTGAGAAAGTATTTAGTACAGAAGCTTATTTAGCTTCCCCTTCTACTGCGATGGGTGGTGATGATAAAATTGTATTGAAAAGAGGTCAAAAACCGGGTGCTGCTCCAAAAGCTGCGGCGTCCTCAGGTGGTACAAATACACAAGGAAATAGTCCGAAAAATGTTTATGCACAAAGAAGTTCAGGTTTGATTTTGCCGGAATACCGATTACCGACAGAGGCTGAGTGGGAGTATGCTGCTGCTGCTGACGTAGGACAAAGAGAGTATAATTCTTATAAAGGGCAAAAGAAATACCCATGGTCTGGTGATTACACTCGTTCAGGAAAAAGACAAGTTAGAGGAGATCAATTGGCTAACTTCAAACAAGGAAAAGGTGATTATGGTGGAATCGCAGGATGGTCTGACGATGGTGCTGATATCACTAATAAAGTTAAATCATATCCTCCAAATGATTTTGGATTGTATGATATGGCAGGAAACGTTGCCGAATGGGTAGCGGATGTTTACAGACCTATTGTTGATGACGAGGCGAATGACTTCAACTACTATAGAGGAAACGTTTACATGAAAAACAAAATTGGAGATGATGGTAAAGTAGAGTTAGTTACTGGAGAGACTCAAAAATTTGATACGCTATCTAACGGAAGAATTCTTGCTAGAAACTTGCCAGGACAAATTGCTCAGGTTCCAGTGGATGAAAACGAAACTTATTTGAGACAAAACTTTAGCAAATCTGATAACAGAAACTATCGTGATGGAGATAAACAGTCTACAAGATATTTCAAATTTGGTGGTTCTGAAGAAGGAGACGAGAAAGGAAATACTCCAGACAGTCAAAGAATGTATGATTCTCCTAAACATAATGTATCTGCCGATAGTTTAGGTAAGATGGTAAGAAGATATGACAAGTCTAACAAAAGAACAACTTTGGTTAATGATGACGTTAGAGTATTTAAGGGAGGTTCATGGAGAGATAGAGCGTATTGGTTAGATCCGGCGCAGAGAAGATACTTCCCGCAAGATATTGCTACAGACTACATTGGATTTAGATGTGCGATGTCTAGAGTTGGTCCGAAAGCTGACAAAAAGAAAAGAGCAAAAAACTAAGTACTTAGTTTATGATACTACCAAAAAAGCCCTAATTTTAAGGGCTTTTTTATTTTAACATACTTACCGATGACAATTCAGACAATTCATAATTTATTTTTGAAGTGTACCGCTGTTTCTATTGATACTAGAAAGATAGAAAAAGGATCTTTTTTTGTTGCTATTAAGGGCGAACGATTTGATGCGAATACCTTTGCGCAAGAAGCTATCGAAAAGGGGGCGTATTATGTAGTAATTGATAATCCTGCTTATTTTATTGATGACCGGACTATATTGGTTACTGATAGTTTGGAAACACTGCAAGCGTTAGCACAATACCATAGAGACTATTTAGCGCTGCCAATAGTTGCCTTAACGGGGAGCAATGGTAAAACCACTACTAAAGAATTAATTAATGTAGTGTTGTCTAAAAAATACCAAGTAAAGGCTACTGTGGGTAATTTAAACAATCATATAGGAGTTCCCTTGACTTTATTGTCCTTTACCAAGGATACGCAGCTAGGTATCGTTGAAATGGGTGCGAATCATCAGCAGGAGATTGCTTTTTTATGTTCTATTGCGAAGCCTAATTATGGATACATCACTAATTTTGGTAAAGCTCATTTGGAGGGCTTTGGTGGGGTAGAAGGGGTTGTTAAAGGAAAGAGTGAAATGTATGCTTATTTACAAGCTAATGCGATGTCGGCCTTTGTGAATCTTGATGATTCGATTCAAAGGGATAAGACTGAGGCTATAGAACGAATTACCTTCAGTCAAACGAATCGCGAAACCAATTTGTTTATTGAAAGTGTCGTTGCGAATCCCTTTGTACAGATTAGGGTAGGAGGTTTAGCGATTAATTCGCATTTAATAGGCTTGTATAATGCTAATAACATTAATGCGGCACTGGCAATAGGGAATTATTTTGAAGTTCCTCTAGAGGATAGTAAAAAGGCTATAGAGTCCTATGTTCCTGAGAACAATAGGTCTCAATTACTAAGTAAGGGGACGAATGAGGTGATTTTAGATGCTTATAATGCTAATCCTAGTAGTATGCGCGTTGCCCTTGAAAACTTTATTCAATTAGATAAGCCGAATAAGAATGTAATTATTGGCGATATGTATGAGTTGGGTCATGAAAGTTTGGCTGAGCATAAAATGATTGTAGATTATCTCGCCGATAAGGCTTCTTTTGAATGTTTCTTTGTGGGAAAGGATTTCTATGCTAATCACGTGAGCAGACCAAATTTTCATTTTTTTAATTCATTTGAGGCCTTTGCGAAGGAACTTCCTAAGTTGCAGTTTAATCACGCTACTTTGCTGATTAAAGGTTCACGAGGGATGGCTTTGGAACGAGTTTTAGAGTATTTGTAAATAGATAATTGGTTTTAGTCCAAAATCCGTATTTGCTAAAATGGATTTTTTTTAATAGTAAAATTACGGACTATTGATTTTTTTTACCCTTTAATTGTGGATTTGGTGGATTTGTATTTCTATTGAATTTGCTGATGTTGTCTAATTCACCTTTACATTGCCACAACATTTTAATCTTAATTTTTTAATGTAAATTAGTAATTATTCTAATTAAATATGTAGATTAGCTCATATTTCAAACGATTTAGTTATTTTTAATGCTGTATAGTTTTTATATAGCTAAACAAAATTTTAATATACAACATCTCTGTTAAATTTGGAATGAACTGTTAATTACTATAATTATGAAAAAAATTACTTTATTTCTTTTCCTTTTGACTATTTCAATTGGAAATTCACAAACACTTACCGGAACATGGAGAATGAGTCCACAAGCCGGTGCATTTGCTGTAGGGCCTACACAAGGTAGTGGTGCCTATTTTGCAAGTTCTGTTGCTGATATAACGACTAGAGCTTGTTATTTTGATGATGATTACGTTTTCAATTCTGATGGTACCTTTAGTAATGTACTAGGGTCTCAAACCTGGATTGAGGGATGGCAAGGTGGAAGTGATTCTTGTGGAGCGCCAGTAGCGCCTCACAATGGATCTAATGCAGCCACTTATGTATACAACACTGGTGCGGCTACGATCACTCTTACAGGTGTTGGTGCATATTTAGGTTTGGCAAAAGCATACAATGGAGGAGAATTAACTAACCCCGCTAGTGCTCCGGCCTCAATTACTTATAAGGTAACTTCTTTAACCGCTAATTTATTGACTTTAGATATCAACGTTGGTACAGGTCTTTGGTGGCGTTTTATTTTAGCGAAACAAGGCGCTGCGGCAACTTGTAACGATGGTATACAAAATGGAGATGAAACAGGTGTAGATTGTGGAGGTTCTTGTGCGCCATGTGCGGCAGCTGCTAGTTTGACTGGAACATGGAAAATGAGTCCTCAAGCTGGTGCTTTTGCTGTTGGACCGAGCCAAGGTAATGGTTCTTATTATGCAAATAGTTTGGCGGATGTAACTGCAAGAGGATGTTTCTTTGATGATGAGTATGTATTTAATGCAGATAATTCTTTTAGCAATGTATTAGGAAGTCAATCTTGGATCGAAGGATGGCAAGGTGGCGCTGATGCTTGTGGAACACCAGTGGCCCCCCACAATGGTTCGAATGCAGCTACTTGGTCCTTTAATTCAACGGCTAACACTGTTACTCTTACTGGAGTAGGTGCTTATTTAGGACTAGCAAAAGCTTACAATGGAGGAGAATTAACAAATCCAGCTAATGCTCCAGCATCTATTACGTATTTAGTAACCTCTGTTACAGCTAATTTATTGACGTTAGATATTAACGTAGGTACTGGATTATGGTGGCGTTTTATCTTGGCAAAACAAGGTGTAGCACCTACTTGTAATGATGGTATTCAAAATGGTGATGAGACTGGTGTTGATTGTGGTGGATCGTGTCCAACCGTATGTTTGACTCAAATTAATTTACCGGTAACTTTTGAAGGTACGGGTATTGATTATACTGTGACTGATTTTGGTGGAAATGCTTCTACTAAAGTTGTTGATCCTACAGATGCTTCTAATACAGTTATGAAAAGTGTTAAGGGAGCTACTGCAGAATTATGGGCAGGAACTACTATTGGAACAAACAATGGATTTAGTGCTCCGATTCCTTTTACTTCAGTTAACAGAAAAATGTACGTTCGAGTTTGGTCTCCAGACGCAGGTATTCCTGTACGTTTAAAAGTAGAAGAGTCTACTAACAACACACATACTTGTGAAACACAAACGAATACAACGGTTGCTAATGGATGGCAAACTATGGAGTTTGATTTTAACAATCCAGCTTCAGGTACAGCGGCATTCAATCCAGCTTTCTCTTTCAATATGTGTTCTATCTTCTTTAATTTCCTAACTCCAGGAGCTACTGCTGGAGAGAAAACCTATTATTTTGACAATGTGAGTTTTGGTACTCCCCTTGCGTTAAGTAGTTTTGACCAATCTAAATTTAGTTTATATCCAAATCCAACTAAGAATATTTTAAATTTAACTAGTGATAGTATAATCGAGAATGTTACGATTTACAATACGTTAGGACAATTGGTATTGAGACAAGATTTTTCTACTAATGAAGTTTCAATTTCTTTACAACATTTGAATAAAGGAGTATATATTGTAACTGCTAAAGTTGGAAATGATTTGTTGAGAAAACAGTTTATTAAAAATTAAGTTTAAGTTAATAGGTTTGGAAAGCACGAAATTTTTTTTTCGTGCTTTCCTTTTTTAGCCTTGTTTTTTAAAAGTGTAGAAACTAACGAGCTAACTAGTTATCCTCTAATTTGTATTATTGTAGCCTTATGAAATTCATAAAAACCTCTTTGTGTAACCTAAATAATATCCTTTTAACAATCACCTTGTTATCCAGTACTGTATTATTTGCGCAGGAGCTTCCTCCCATTGTGAAGTATTCGCCATCGGTTTATATGGCGGGTAATCAGAATTGGATGATTACTCAGGATAAAAACCATTATATGTTTTTTGCAAATAATGAAGGCTTGTTGGAATTTAATGGTTCGAATTGGATGTTGTATCCTTCACCTAATGAAACCATCATTCGTTCGGTTAAAGTCATTGACGATCGAATATATACGGGTTGTTATATGGAATTTGGCTATTGGAAACGGAAGAAAAGTGGACAGTTACAGTATTGCTCCTTGAGCAAAACGATTAAAGATAAAATATTGGATGACGAACAATTTTGGTCCATATTAAAATATGATCAGTGGGTTCTTTTTCAGTCTTTGAATAGGATTTATATTTACGATACTAAAGCGAATACTTTTTCTATAATTACCCCAAAAAGCAATATAATTAAGGCATTTAAGACGGAGAATGGTATTTATTATCAGACGTTATCAGATGGTTTTTTTGAAATTGAAAATGGCAAAAGTAAACTCATTTCGAACAGCCCTGTTCTATTGAATAACAAAATAGTAGGTTTGTTTGACTACAATGATGGTTTACTGGTCCTGACACAAAATAATGGGTTCTTTGCCTTGGATAAAAATGTAGCGACACCCCTTCCTACCAATATTGATTATGATTTGCAAGTTAGCAGCGTCTATAGTTGTCAAAAACTTTTGGACGGAGGCTATGTAATTGGAACTATTTCAAATGGTATTTTTATTTTGAATAGGGATCGAAATCTAAGTTTTCATGTTACTCAAAATAAAGGCTTAAGTAATAATACTGCCTTATCCCTTTTTGAGGATAACGATAGAAATCTTTGGATTGGGCTTGATAATGGTATTAATTGTATTAATCTCCAATCCCCTATAAAAAGTTTCTCTGATGATACGGGTATCTTAGGTACGGTTTATACTTCTGTTGTATATAAAGATAAATTATACATAGGGACTAATCAAGGGTTGTTTTGCAAACCGTTTAGAACCGATGAACAGTTTCGATTTGTACCTGGGACAAAGGGACAGGTTTGGTCCTTGTATTTGTATGATGGCACCTTGTTTTGCGGACACGATTCAGGTACGTTTATCGTGGATAATGGTGTAGCTCAAAATATTTTTTACCAATCGGGGACCTGGAAATTTGAGCCGATGCCAGGCAGAAGAGATGTCCTTTTTCAAGGAAATTATTTTGGAATATCGGTATTGAAAAAAGAAGGTAATCGGTGGGTTTATAAAAACAAATTGCGGGGATTTGATTATTCTTCTAAATACTTTGAATTGTTGCCTAATTTAGATTTCTATGTGAGTCATGAATACAAAGGAGTATTTAGATTTCATGCAGATAAAATGCTTGAAAATGCCAAAAATGTCTTCACCTATGTTTCGCCGCAAAAAGGAAAGAATTCTAGTTTGGTAAAATACAACAACACGATATACTATGCCTTTAAGGAAGGTATTTTTAAACTAAATCCGAAGAATAAGCAATTTGTTAAAGACCAAGCCTTAAGTAATGTATTTGAAAAAGGGGAATATACTACTGGAAAATTAATAGTTGACAAGTCGAACAAGATTTGGCTTTTCACTAAGAATTACATCAATTACTTCACTTCGGGTAAATTGACCACCCAGCTTAAGAAAAACATCATTCCGATTCCGGCCTCGTTGACCAATTCCATGTTGGGTTATGAAAACATTAGTCAATTGACCAATTCGATTTATTTAATTGGGACGACGGATGGCTATTACACGTTGAATATCGATGATTTAAGTTTTAAAAATTACAGTGTATCGATTACCTCCATTACTAGTAATAAATTGAACAAACATGTTGTTGACGCCTCTATGGTTGGTGAAGGAGCGTTTAAATATGATGAAAACAACTTGACTTTTAGTTATACCGTTCCGGAGTATAATAAGTACATTAATGCAGAGTATCAATATTTATTGGAAGGGATACAAGATGAATGGAGTGAATGGAGTTCGAAATCCTCTGTTAATTTTAAAAACCTATCTCCTGGGAGTTATGTTTTTAAAGTTAGAGCTAAAATAGCCAATTCACCTCCCGAAAATATAGCTGCCTATTCCTTTACTATTTTGAAGCCGTGGTACGCCACCAATTTAGCCTTGTTCATCTATTTTCTATTAACCATTTATTTGGCTTACTTTATTAATAAACGCTATAAGGTATATTATCAGCGACAACGAGAAAAATTGATCGAAGAGAATAACCTTTTATTGGAGATTAAAGAATTAGAAAACAATCAGCAATTAATGAAATTGAGAAATGAGCAGTTGACTAAAGATGTTGACAGTAAGAGCAAAGAGTTGGCTGTATCGACTATGAACCTCATTAAGAAAAATGAATTGTTGTCTTTGATAAAAGAGGATTTAAAGAAGACTTCAGAAGAAGGTAATCGCAACGTGAAATCGGTTATTACCACCATTAATAAGAACATAAATGAAGAGGACAGTTGGAATGTTTTTAAAGAAGCATTTGATAGTGCGGATAAGGACTTTTTGAAGAAAGTGAAGCAAGCACATCCTTCCTTGACACCAAATGATTTGCGACTTTGTGCCTATCTGAGATTGAATTTATCGTCAAAAGAAGTAGCCCCATTATTAAACATTTCGGTACGAAGTGTAGAGATTAAGCGATATCGTTTGCGGAAAAAGATGGACTTACCCCACGAACAAGGGCTTGTAGAGTACATTCTTTCTATATAAATAAATAAAAACTTTACAGTTTACCTATACAAGAGCACTACAACAACGTTTTCGAGCTGTGTATAACTAATTGTTTTATGTTTTTATAAGTACTGGTTAAATTCAAAATTTGCTATAAATAGTTGGTGTTTTTGCGATATTCTGAAATAAACTACTTTTTTTTTGCACTGTATATTTTTTGTTGTGGTTTCTTTTACGCCATTACCTTATAATAATACTAATTTTAAAATTCTTAAAAACCAAAATTCATTATGAAGCAAAAATTATTATTCATTACGATGCTGCTTATTTCAATTGTAGGGTATTCCCAACAATATGAAATTAAAGGTAAAGTAACCGATGCAACGACAGGGCTACCTCTTTCAGGGGTTAACATTGCTCTCAAAAATTCTAAGGTTGGTACTCAAACTGACTTTGATGGAAATTTTACTTATTCTAAAATCCCTAGTGGTTCAAAAGTGGTGTTTACCTATATTGGTTATGCCAGTTTTACCGTCGTGGTTACCAAAAATGAAACGTTAACTGTTACGTTGAAAGAAGACAAAAATGCTCTTGATGAAGTAGTGGTTGTAGGGTATACCTCGAAAAAGAAGAAAGATGTGACTGGGTCGGTTTCTGTAGTTTCAAGTAAAACAATAGATGAGTTGCATCCTATTCAAACTTCTCAGGCTTTACAGGGAACTGTTGCCGGTGTTGTTGTGAATTCGGGTTCGGGTGCTCCGGGATCAGGTTTCAGTGTAAACATTAGAGGGGTCTCGTCTAATATAAACAATCAACCTTTTTACTTAATCGACGGTTATGAAGGTGATATTTCCTTGTTAAACCCATCTGATATTGAAAGTATCACCGTGTTAAAAGATGCACAAGCCTCTGTTTACGGTTCCAAAGGAGCTAACGGAGTAATTTTAGTTACTACAAAGTTGGGTAAAAAGAATACTAAAACGAAAATAGTATTTAATACCTACATGGGTTCACAAGAGACAACGAAAAAGTTAAATTTATTAAATGCTACAGAGTACGCAATGTTGCTCAATGAAAGTTTTGCCAATAACGGGCAAGCACTGCCTTATCCTAATGTTACTGGGTTGGGTAAAGGAACTAATTGGCAAAATGAAGTATTTAAAAAGGCTGATATAACCAATAAAGACATAACGATTTCTGGAGGTACAGAGAATATAATATATTCTTTTAGTGCTTCAAAAATTGAACAAGATGGTATCGTTGGTTTGAGTAAGTCGGGTTTTGACAGAAGTAATGCTAGAGTGTCTATAGGAGTAGATTTATCCCCTAAATTCAATTTTTCAACCTCTTTAAATTATATGGATTATAATAGAAAAGGATTGAATGAAAACGGTATTGGTTCTGTACTGTTTAATGCTATAAATACCCCTTCAACACTTTCTTTATATGATACAAATGGAGATTATACATTAGTACCAGACACCCCTGGATACGGAAACGAGGTTATTAATCCATTGGCTCAAATTGAAAACACCTACAACACTTATAATCAAAAGAAAATATTTGGAAATTTTGTTTTGCAATTTAAACCGATTAAAGAATTTAAAATTACTACTCGATACGGATTTAATTCTGCTAATAGTGTTTCAAAATCTTTTAGCAAGAGAGTATATTATGGTAATTCTAAAGTTTTTAACGTAAAAAACAATAGTGTTTCTCAAAATGCTGTTAGATTTAGTGATTTTACTTATGATTTATTTGGAGAATATGAAAAAACAATCGAAGAGAAACATAAAATTAAAGTTACTTTAGGAGGTACTTTATTTGAATCTAAATCTGAAGGATTGTATGCGACGGGATATAATATACCATATAATTCTTGGGAGTTTGCTGATATAGCATTAGCAGGGCCTAGATCTGCTACCGATTTAGAATTAGATCCTAATTCAGAACTAATACCGGGTATTACTAATGGTTCTTATAAATCTACACCTTATAAAAGACCTTCGATTTTCTCAACGATAGATTATGATTATGAAGGTAAATATTTAGTTTCATTTATTGCTCGAAGAGATCAGTCAAGTTCGTTTTCATCTAAGAACAGTGTAGCCTTCTTTAAATCTTTATTAGGCGGATGGATAATTTCAAAAGAGGATTTTTTTACTAAAGATGGGTTGGTTAACTTTTTAAAAGTTAAAGCGAGTTATGGTACTTTAGGTAATGATGTGGCTCCATCTAATGCTTATAGATCACTTTTAACAGGTGAAGGCACTTACGTTTTCAATAACACATTGGTAGATGGAGTTGCCGTTGGGCCGATATCTAATTTAGCCCTAAAATGGGAAACCGATACGAAAATTGATTTTGGTATTGAAACGAAAATGTTTAAGAATAAATTAGAAATAACTGCGGACTACTTTAATGATAAGAGGACAGATTTACTAGTAGGAGGAGTTCCTATATCTGGTATCAATGGAGGAACAGCACCTGGTTCAGGAGTGCCTACTATAAATGCCGGTACGGTTAGAAATACAGGTCTTGAATTTGCAGTGAATTATAAAAATAGTGATCATGAATTTAAGTATGATTTAGGCTTCAATATCACTACGATTAACAATAAGGTTCTTGAAGTAAAAGATCAAACCGGTTATATTGAAAGCGGATCTTTTGGAATCGGTCAATTAGCACCTACTCGAATGGAAACAGGACAGCCTATGGGTGTTTTCTATGGTTTAAAAACAGATGGTATTTTCCAAAATCAAGCTGAGATTGATGCGGCACCTGTTCAAAATTTGGTAGCTCCAGCAGCTCCAGGAGATATACGTTATAAAGACATAAATGGTGATGGCGTAGTTGATTTTAAAGATAGAACCTATATTGGGAAACCGATTGCCGATTACACTTTAGGATTTAACATTAATTTAAAATATAAGGGATTTGATTTTATTTCCTATGCTTATGCCTCTGTGGGTAATGATTTAATTAGAAACTATGAAAGAACAGAAAATAAGTTAAATAAATTGAATTATGTTTTGGACCGATGGACAGGAGAAGGAACAAGTAATTCGGTACCACGAGTAACTACTGGTGCTTCAAACAATAATTTATTTTCAGACTATTTTGTTGAAGATGCTTCGTTCTTACGAATTCAAAATGTTCAAATAGGTTATTCACTTCCAAACAAACTAATAGAAAAAGCAGGTATAACAAAAGTAAGGTTCTACACCTCTATTAGTAATCTATATACCTTTAGTAAATACAAAGGTTATGATCCTACTGCTAATTCTGGAAATCCAATTTCTGGAGGTATAGATTATGGATACTATCCAGCACCAAGAATTTACTCCTTTGGATTAAATGTTAATTTCTAAAACTATGAAAATGAAAAAATATTATATACTATCCCTATTGTTATTGTTTACCACAGTAAATTTGACAACCTCTTGTTCAGAAAGTTTTATTAATGAAGATGCGCCTTATTCTTTGGATGCTGAAAATTATTTTAATTCTGAAGCGGATTATAACAAAGCTTTAATAGCAGCCTACGATATGCTGCAATCTACTTACATTAATGTGATGTTGGGTGAGATTGCGTCTGACAATACCTTATCTGGTGGAGAAAGTGCTAATGATGTTATTGGTATTCAACAAATTGATGAAATGACCCATACACCTGTAAATTCAAATTTGAAAGATATTTGGAATTGGATGTTTGCGGGAGTGCAACGTTGTAATTACATCATGGAATTTAAGGATAAAACTGATTTTGCCAATAAAGATCAAGTGATAGCTGAAACTCGTTTTTTACGTGCTTATTATCATTTTGAATTAGTGAAATTCTTTGGACCTATTCCGTTAAAAGGCGATAAACGTTTTCAAGTTGACGATGAGAAATCAATTCCACGTGCTCCAGTTGCTGATGTGTATGCCAGTATTGAAGCGGATTTATTTTTTGCGATTGACCATTTAAGCGCAACGCCTGCTCAAACGGGTCGAGTGACTAAAGGAGCTGCTCAAGCTTTATTAGGTAAAGCGTATTTATACCAAAATAAATTTACAGAATCGGCTGCGGTCTTAGATCAATTGATTTCGGCTAACACCTATTCTTTGGTAGCCGATTACAATTCTATTTTCGAGAACGCAGGAGAAAATGGTTCTGAGTCGGTATTTGAAGTGCAATACACCGATGCACAAGGAGCAGATTTTGGCTGTTTGCAATGTAGTGAAGGAAATGTAGCAGTTGGGTTTAACGGTATTAGAAACTATTCAGGGCCATTATTTGATGGAGGGTATAGTTTTAATGTGCCAACGCAAGAAGCTTACAGTGCTTATGAAGCAGGAGATAACAGAAAGAATGTAGCGATATTAGACATAGCCGCTTGGGCTGCTGCTAATAATGCAACTTATGGAACAGGATATAAACATACGGGTTACTTCAATAGAAAGTACTTAGCTCGTAAAGGGGATTCTAACATTGGAGATCAAAATCTTACTAATCCGAATAACTACCGTTCTATTCGTTATGCGGATGTATTGTTGATGGCTGCAGAAGCCTTTAATAGAAGTGGAAATGATGCTAAAGCTACTGACTATTTGAATCAAGTGAGAAGAAGAGCGTTTGGGGATACTAACCATGATGTTAGTGTTTCAGGTCCGGCTTTAACTGATGCTATTTGGGCAGAGAGAAGATTAGAGTTAATGGGAGAAGGACATCGCTTTTTTGATTTAGTTAGAACAGGTAAAGCTGCAGGAACTATTACAGGTTTTACTGCTAATAAAAACGAACTTTTTCCAATTCCTTATGAAGAAATACAATTTTCAAATGGTAATTGGCAACAAAATCCAGGTTATTAAAAAATTATAGATATGAAAAAAATACAATTAATAGGTGCGCTAATCGTACTGTCGATTTTTTCAAGTTGTTCGAAAGAAAATGAGGTTCCCAATCTAGATGCTATTAATGCTCCAGGGAATATTACGGCAACCATGGACATAAAACCTGATAATTCAGGGGATGTGGTGATTAGGCCTTCAGGTGAAGGACTAACACAGTTTCAAATCTTTTATGGTGATGGGACTACTGAGCCTGGGATTGTAAATCCTGGAGGAACCATTACGCACACTTTTTTGGAAGGTACATTTCAAGTAAAAGTGGTGGGCACTACTTTAAATGGTAAAACAAGTGAAGTTACTATGCCGCTTACAGTAACCTATATTGCGCCAACTGATTTAGTGGCGAATATTGCTCCTGTGCCTTCAAATTCGTTAGGGATTACCGTTAGCGCAACTGCTAATTTAGAAAATGGATTTAAAGTATATTTTGGCGAGGATCCAAATGAAACTCCAGTAACTTTTTTACAAGGTGATGTAATCACGCATTTTTATACGAATGCGGGTACCTATCAAGTAAAAGTGGTTGCGACAACTGGAGGTGCTGCGAGCGTGGAAGTTATTCAACCCGTAACGGTTACTGTTCCTGTATTAATTAATTTACCGCTTGATTTTGAGTCGGCTACCCTGCCATATAGTTTCACCAATTTTGGTGGAGCCACGGCCACTGTAGCGGACAATGCGAATATTGGGGGTATTGATACTTCTGCCAAAGTAGGTAAGTTAATAAAAGGTGCTGGCGCTCAGGTATGGGCAGGATCGTTTATTGAATTATCTAATCCAATTGATTTTTCTGTAATGAAGAAAATGAAGATGAAAGTATATTCGTCAAATCCTGGTATTGTAGTTAAAATGAAGTTGGAAAATTTAGCCGATTCATCAAAAAATAAAGAAATTGATGCAACACTTACAACCGCTAATAGTTGGCAAGAACTTACCTTTGATTTCAACTCAATTAATACGACTTATACGTATCAAAGAGTAGTCGTTTTCTTTGACTTTGGTGTGGGTGGAAATGGAGCTACTTACTACTTTGATGATATTAAACAATCGAATTAATCCATTTAATTTTTTAAAATAGAAAAAATGAAAAAGACAATATTATATAGTATCACAAGTATACTTACTCTGTTTTTATTTGTGAATTGTCAGGAAGACAATGCCACTTTTGGGTCGGTTGTTACACCTACTAATTTGCAGATAACGTATGACATAGTGGGTAAGACTGCTGCTGAGCCAAACGGGGATGGGTCTGGGTTGGTAAATTTTACCGCTACTGCTGCTAATGCCATATCGTATAAATTCGAATTTGGTGACACCACTACTGCTAGTGTGCCAGGAGGAATTTGTCAAAAACGTTATAATCTAAATGGCGTGCATACCTACAGTGTGACCGTTATAGCAACAGGTAAAGGTGGAGTATCCACTACTAAAACCATAGAAATTGACGTATTAAGTAATTTTACCGATGATGAAGCAGTACAGTTTTTAACGGGTGGTGGTTCTAGAAATTGGTATGTATCAGCTTCTGAATTGGGGCACCTTGGAGTGGGGCCGAATAGTGATAATGCGGAGCAAAATTATTTTGGATATTATTATTTAGCACAACCATGGGAGAAAGCTGGTAGTGCAGACAGTAATTGTCTTTATAATGCTGTGATGACTTTTTCTAAAGTAGGTAATGCCTTAAAATATACACAGAACAATGGCGGAAGTACCTTCTTCAATAAAGACTATCAAAGTTTAGTAGGTGGGTCTGCTGGTTATGATTTTTGCTATAGCTATGACGCTTCAGGAGAGAAAAATGTTTCCTTAGCTCCTTCAGAATCAGTAATTATGCAAAATCCTGATCATGCCACAGAGACCAGAGGAACCGTAATGAATTTTTCAGATAATGGTTTTCTGGCTTATTATGTTGGAAGCAATTCCTATGAGATTTTATCCATTACAGACAATCGCATGAAGGTAAGAGTACTGCAAGGGAACAATACAGCGTTAGCTTGGTATTTAACGTTGACTACGATTCCACCGGTTCAAGATGCTATTTCAGATTACACTAATTTAGTATGGTCGGACGAATTTAGCACTGATGGAGCACCTGATGCTAGTAAATGGAGTTATGACCTAGGCGCTGGCGGTTGGGGTAATAACGAGGTTCAAACCTACACTAACAGTGCTGATAATGTAGTTGTACAGGGCGGTAATTTAAAAATTACTGCTAAAACACAACCTTCTGGAGGCTATACATCGGCTCGTTTAAAATCTGAAAACAAGTTTGAATTTACCTATGGTAAAGTAGAGTTCAGAGCTAAATTGCCAGCAGGAGGAGGGACATGGCCTGCCCTATGGTTATTGGGCGCTAATTACGATACCAATACTTGGCCAGGTTGTGGTGAAATAGATGTGATGGAGCATAAGGGTAATAATCCTAATGTGATTTATGGTACGTTACATTATCCAGGAAATTCTGGTGGTGGTGGTGTTTCTAATCACGCTACGTTCCCAGGTGTTTCTTCTGGATTTAAAGTTTATAAAGTGATTTGGACACCAAATTCAATTCGTTTCTATGTAGATAATGTACTGTTCCATTCGTTTATAAATAGTGGATCGGTTCCCTTTAATCACGATTTCTTCTTGATTATGAATGTGGCTATGGGTGGAAATTTTGGAGGAGCGATTGATCCAGCTTTTAGTCAATCTTCTATGGAAGTAGACTATGTTAGAGTATATAATTAATAAATATAATTAGTTAGTTATAATTACAAGAAGGCTTTATGCCTTCTTGTAATTGTTTTTTTGTAAACCATTCACAACATAAGATGAAATTTAAAAATCTTTCTTATATACTATTCGTTTCATTATTTGCAGTCCTAAGTTGTACTTCTACAAAAACTATTGTCGATAGCAATTCATCTAAAAAGAGCATTGAATTTAAAGTAGATTCTATTTTAAAATTGATGACTTTAGAGGAGAAAATTGGTCAGATGAACCAGTATAATGGGTTTTGGGACGTTACTGGACCGTCTCCAAAAGAAGGTCAGGCAGCCTTTAAATACGCCAATTTAAAGAAAGGATTAGTTGGGGCGATGCTCAATGTCAAAGGGGTAAAAGAAGTTAGAGCTATTCAAAAAATTGCAGTAGAAGAGACCCGATTACACATTCCTTTACTATTTGGATTTGATGTGATACACGGGTATAAAACTATAAGTCCTATCCCTTTAGCGGAAGCGGCAAGTTGGGATATGGAAGCTATTAGAAAGTCGGCCGCCATTGCAGCAGAGGAAGCTTCTGCCGAAGGATTGAATTGGACTTTTGCGCCCATGGTTGATATTTCTAGAGATGCACGATGGGGAAGAGTGATGGAAGGTGCAGGAGAAGACACTTATTTAGGTAGTAAGATTGCCATAGCCCGAGTGAAAGGATTTCAAGGAGATGATTTATCCTCTGTGAAATCGATAGCAGCTTGTGCCAAACATTTCGCCGGTTATGCCTTTGCAGAAGCGGGACGCGATTATAACTCGGTTGATGTAAGTGAAGCGACCTTGCAGAATACGATATTGCCGCCATTTAAAGCTTGTGTGGATGCTGATGTTAAAACTTTTATGAATTCATTTAACGATTTAAATGGGACACCAGCGACTGGAAATGCTTATTTGCAAAGAACGATACTAAAGGGTGATTGGGATTATAAAGGTTTTGTGGTTTCCGATTGGGGTTCTATCAATGAAATGATAGCGCATGGATATGCTAAAGACAGTAAGCAAGCGGCAGAATTAGCTGCAAATGCTGGTTCTGATATGGATATGGAATCATATTCTTATGTTAACAATTTAGCGACTTTAGTAAAAGAGGGAAGGGTAAAGGAAAGTCTAATAGATGATTCTGTTAAAAGAATACTTAGAGTAAAGTTTGAATTAGGTCTATTTGCTAATCCTTATAAATACTGTGATGAAGCCCGCGAGAAAGCAACTGTAGGTAAAGCGGAATTTCAAGATGGTGTTTTGGATGTAGCTAAAAAGTCAATCGTTTTACTTAAAAATGACAATAACGTATTGCCTCTGAACAAATCAGGATTGAAAATTGGATTAATTGGTGCTTTAGCTTCAGACAAGACCAGTCCGCTGGGTAGTTGGAGAATTGGTGCTGAAGACAATACAGCGGTATCCGTTTTGGAAGGAATGCGAAAGTATAGCGGCAATCAATTGACTTATGCCAAAGGAGCAGATTTGACTGTTGGGCAGACCAAGTTTGTTAGTGAATTACACATCAATACAACCGATAAGTCGGGTTTTCAAGAAGCAGTAAGTTTAGCTAAGGAGTCGGATGTAGTCGTAGTTGTTTTAGGGGAACACGGTTTGCAAACGGGAGAAGGAAGAAGTCGGACTGAGTTGGGCTTACCAGGTGTTCAACAAGAATTATTAGAGGAACTATTTAAAGTAAATAAAAAGATTGTTTTGGTTTTAAATAACGGTAGACCTTTGGCTTTGCCATGGGCCGCAGCGAATATACCGGCTATTGTTGAAGCTTGGCAATTGGGAACTCAAAGTGGGAATGCTATTGCTCAAGTATTGTATGGGGATTATAACCCTAGCGGTAAATTACCTATGACTTTTCCTAGAAACGTTGGTCAAGTGCCAATCTATTATAATTATAAAAATACCGGTAGACCCTCTTCGAATGAGCCTGAAAGTGTTTTTTGGTCGCATTATTCAGACAGTAGTAATAAACCTTTATTTCCGTTTGGTTTTGGATTGAGTTATTCAAAATTTGAGTACTCCAATTTGAAATTAAGTGCAACAACCTTAACCAAGAATGGGGCTATAGTTGTGTCGGTTAATCTTAAAAACTCTGGGTTAGTGAAAGGGAAGGAAGTGGTTCAACTCTATATCAGAGATAAAGTGGGTAGTTTAACACGACCTGTTAAAGAGTTAAAAGGGTTTGAGATGATCGAATTAAATCCAAATGAAGAAAAAACGGTCGCTTTTACCATAGACGAAAAAATGCTACAATTTTATACCGCTAATGGTAAGTGGGAAGCAGAGCCAGGAGATTTTACTGTATTTATTGGAGGTAATTCTTCAGAAACATTAGAAAATAATTTTAAGTTAGAATAGTATGTATAAATGCCTTTTATTTTTATTAATCACTAGTAGTTTTTTTGCGCAATCGAATAAAAGGAAATTGGTATGGCAAGAAGAGTTTAATGGTACCGCTTTAAATGAAAAAGTGTGGAATTTTGAATTAGGCGATGGCTGTCCTAAAATTTGTGGTTGGGGAAATCATGAAAAGCAGTTGTATACCAATAGCAACCATTATGTTAAGGACGGGAATTTAGTAATAAACATCAATAAAGTCGATGATCATTATACGTCTACTCGAATAACTACGGCCGGGCATAAGGAATTTCAATATGGTAGAATAGAAGCCAGAGCTAAAATTCCGGCAGGTAAAGGAATATGGCCAGCATTTTGGATGTTAGGTTCAAATATTGGTACGGTAGGTTGGCCAAAATGTGGTGAAATAGATATCTTAGAATATGTGGGAAGAGAGCCTAGCAAAGTATTTACGTCGCTGCATACTCAAGACAGTCATGGGAACACGATCAATACCAAAGTAACTAACATTAAAAATGTTGAAGAAGGGTTTCACCTTTATGCCATTGATTGGACAAAAGATAAAATCGAATTCTTTGTAGACAATCAAGCAGTTTATGTTTTTTCTCCTGAAATTAAAAATGAAGATACTTGGCCTTATAATCAGCCTTTTTATTTTATAATCAATACAGCAGTTGGTGGAGACTTTGGGGGGCATACTGTTGATGATTCCATTTTTCCTCAACAATTTATAGTTGATTACATTAAAGTATATCAGTAAAACGAAATGACGTTTTTTGGATTTCACCTATTGATGTCTACTTCGGTATAGTTGAAAAATTCGAAATTTATCAAATCACAAAGCTTGCCTTTATTCATCTTAAAAATTTAAAAACAATGAAAAAAATTATTCTGGCTTTATTTGTCCTTTTTTCAATTATGGCAAATGCACAATTTAATTACCAGTCAACCATACGCTATAGTAATGGTCAAGTGGTCTCCAATCAAATGATTTCGCTTCGATTCAACATAAAACTTTCGTCAAGTACGGGAACAACGGTTTACTCCGAAATACAGCATCCGCTAACAAATGCACAAGGAAATATCTCGGTATTGATTGGAAATGGTACGGCTACTACAGGATCATTTTCAGCTATTAATTGGTCTGCAGGAACCTATTACTTGACCGTTGAGTTTTTTACGGGTACCAATTCTTGTCAGTGGATTAATGTGCCGTTTGATCAAAATGGAACTATTGGACAAATCGTTTCCTATTGTAACGGACAATATATTTTTAATGCTTGCTCTACTTTTAATACCTTAGTATGGTCTGACGAGTTTACAGGTACTGGTGCTGTTTCTTCGACTAATTGGTTTGCACAAACGCAATTTATAAATGGCAACAGCTGGGCTAATAATGAACAACAACACTATACTAATCGCGTTGACAATGCAACGGTGAGTAGTGGAACATTAAAAATCATCGCTAAAAAGGAAACCTTTACCGATCAAGGGGTTACTAAGCAATACACTTCGGCACGTTTAAATTCAAAATTTGCGTTTACCTATGGACGTGTGGAAGTTAGAGCAAAACTGCCAAGTGGCGCTGGGACTTGGCCTGCTATCTGGATGTTAGGAAAGAATGTTATTGAACCTGGTTCGTTTTGGACCGCTACCAATGGCACGGCTTATTGGCCTGCTTGTGGTGAAGTGGATATCATGGAACATTGGGGTAATAATCAGAATTATGTACAGAGTGCCCTGCACACGCCGTCAAGTTACGGTGGCACTGTGAATTTGGGAGGACAAACGATAGCAACAGCCTCTTCTGATTTTCATATTTATACGTTAGAATGGACGGCTCAAAAAATGGTGTTTAAAGTGGATGGGGTTACTCATTATACTTATGAGCCAGCGGTAAAAGATGCCTCAACATGGCCTTTTGATGCACCACAGTATTTATTATTAAATGTAGCTATGCAACCTTTTATAGATCCTAATTTTGTTTCCAGTGCGATGGAAATTGATTACGTACGAGTGTATCAATAATAAGAAAATAAAGTAGTAAAAAGCCAGCAATTCATTGCTGGCTTTTTTTGTTTTAATTCAATAAGAAAGCATAAAAATTGCTAGTGCTGTATTTAATTCTTTTAATTTTTTCATGATTCTTAAAAATAAAGTTAAAAATTATCCATATCACAATTTTACTACTACATTTTTACGGATTTCTAGATGCATTTTACCTCTACATCTCCTTATCATTTGCGTTTTTTTTAATTTAATTATTGTTCATAAGTGCTAGTAAAATAGCTATGTAGGCTGTGTTTAAAGGTAAAATAGCTAAATGCAATGTTGTATAGTTTTTGTATACGCAAACGTTTTCGGTAGAGGCTTGTATTTTTTTATGTTTATGCCCTCAACTTTTAAACAAAAATTATGAAGAAAATTATTTTTTTGATTTTCCTGATGATGACCTCATTAGGATTTTCTCAGGGAGCTGCACCAACACCTCCTGCAAGAAATGCTTCAGATGTTGTGTCGGTCTTTAGTGACGCGTATACGAACATCTCGAATACCGATTTTTTCCCAAACTGGGGACAAGGTACTTCTTATGAGCAAGTGACTTTAGGTACCGCTGCTCTGCATTATTCCAATTTAGATTATGAAGGAATAAATTTAGTTGCTGGAGGGAATCCTCCAGGAATTGATGTTTCTACTATGACTAAATTGCATTTTGATTTATGGACACCAGACGTAGCGTCGTTTAGTATCTATTTAATTGCAGGTGGAGAGAATGCTGTAACGGTAACTCCAACATTATCGGGTTGGAACAGTTATGATATTGATTTAACTCAATATTCAAATGCAGGAAGAACACTTAACAATGTTATTCAAATTAAAATTGAAAAACCTGGATTTGCATACCATGCAGAGGTTAATTCAATTTATTTAGATAATATTTATTTTTGGAAGCCGGCTAACTTGCCAACGCTAAGTAATTTCTCAATTGCTACCAAAGCAAGCGGTTCCGCTCCTTTCACCATTACAGCGCCAACTAGTAACAGTTCAGGTGCATTTACTTATTCTAGTAGCAATACTAGTGTTGCTACCGTTTCAGGAAGTACTATTACCGTTGTAGGTATTGGACAAACTGTTATTACTGCTACTCAAGCTGCTGCTGGTGGATTTGGATCTGGAAGTATCACTACTACTTTTGATGTAACTCCTCCTGCTGCTCCGACACCAACATTAGCTGCAGCCAATGTGATTTCAGTATACAGTGATTCTTATACAAACGTTCCTGTTGACACTTTTTTAACAAGTTGGTCACAGGCAACCTATACTCCTACTGTTATTGGAGCTTCAAACAATACAATTAAATACAGCAATGTAAATTTCTTAGGTATTGAAACAGTTGCCAATCCAATTAATGCTACCAGTATGAACTTATTCCACATCGATGCTTTTACTCCAAACATGACTACTTTCAGAGTGAAGTTGGTTGACTTTGGTGCTAACGGTGTATTTGGTGGTGGAGATGATGTAGAACATGAATTATCAATGACTCCTACTTTAAATGGATGGAATAGTTATAATTTATTATTGGCAGACTTTACAGGAATGACTACAAGAGCACATATTGCTCAAATTATCCTTTCTGGTAATCCTGCAGGTTCAGGTACCCTTTATGTAGATAATATGTATTTTGGAAATGCTTCAATTGCAGTTTCTCCAGTTTTAAGTAACTTTAGTATTCCTACTAAAAATACTTCAGATGCCAACTTTACTATTACTGCTCCAACTAGTACAAGCCCAGGTGCTTTTACTTATACAAGTAGTAATACTGCTGTAGCAACTATCGTTAGTGGAAACAGTATTCATATCGTAGGGGTAGGTACAACTACTATTACAGCTACTCAAGCGGCTTCAGGAAATTATTTAACAGGTAGTATCACTGCTAGTTTTGTAGTAACTGTGCCTGTAGCACAAAACCCTACTACGGCTGCACCAACACCTCCAGCTAGAAATGCATGGGATGTTGTTTCTGTTTTCAGTGGTGCTTATACTGATATAGCTGGTACAGACTTCTTCCCTAACTGGGGTCAAGGAACTTTGTATGAGCAAATCAACTTAGGTTCGCCAGCCAATGCTACACTTCATTATTCTAACTTGGATTATCAAGGTGTTCTTTTAGTTCCTGATGGAACTCCTGGAATAAATGTAGTGTCAATGACAAAACTTCACTTAGATGTTTGGACACCAAACGTATCTCCATTTGCAATTTCTTTGATTGCTGCTGGTGAAAATGCGATTACTTTAACTCCTACCATTTCAGGATGGAATAGTTTTGATATTAATTTATCAGATTATTCAAGCCAAGGAAGAGATTTAGGAAATGTTATTCAATTGAAGTTAGAAAAACCAGGTTTTGCTTACCATGCAGAAACGAATTCAATTTACTTTGATAATATTTATTTCTGGAGACCAGCTACTGCTTTGCCTCCTCCAACGATCACTAACTTTAATGTGCCGAACAAAGTATTGGGTAACGCACCGTTTAATTTAACGGCTCCAACGAGTAACAGTGCAGGTGCTTTCACTTATACAAGTAGTAACACTGCTGTAGCTACTATTTCAGGAAATACAGTTACTGTAGTAGGTGCAGGATCAACAATCATTACCGCTACTCAAGCAGCAACTGGAACTTATGGTGCTGGAACGATTACTGACACGATGATTGTATCTTATCCTCCTCCAACAACCAACGCTCCAATACCAACTGTTCCTGCAGATAGAGTGCTTTCTTTATTTAGTAATACTTACACTAACGTAGCAGGTACTAACTGGTTCCCGAACTGGGGTCAGTCAACCGTTGTTTCTGAAATAAGTATTTCTAAAAACACTATTAAAAAATACGAAGCGTTAAATTATCAAGGTGTTGAATTTGCTAGTCCAGTTGATGCTTCATCAATGACTATGTTACATGTTGATATTTGGACACCAAACTGTACTACGTTTGAAGTATTCTTAATTAATACAACTCCGTCTACGGTTGAACAAAGTGTTTCTCTTAGTCCAACAACTTCGGGATGGAACAGTTTCAATATTGACTTATCTCAATACAGTAACATTGCATTAAATAACATCAGCCAAATGAAGTTGGTTGGAACACCATTTGGAACAAGTACGGTGTATTTAGATAACATTTATTTCCACAAACCAACGCCAACTATTGCTGCACCATTCGTAGTGTCACCAGTGGCTTACTGTAAAGGTGAAGTCGCTACTGAATTAACCGCTGGTTTATATAATAATCCATTAAAATGGTATACTGCTGCTACAGGAGGAACTGGAACTACAACTGCTCCAATTCCTGTAACTACTGTTGCGGGTTCAACTAAAACATATTATGTTTCTGAAGTATTTTCAAATGGACAAGAAGGACCAAGAGCAGCGATCGTAGTAAATATTAATGCATTGCCTGCTACACCTGGAATTATTGCAGGGACTGCTGCGCAAGGGCCATTAGTAGGAACTTTAACTACTGCTACTTACTCTATTGCAGCTGTAACCGGTGCAACCTCTTATTTATGGACTCCACCAGCAGGTGTGAACATCATGTCTGGACAAGGAACAGCTAGTGTTACGGTAAACTTTGCTGATGTTCCAACAGGAACAGGAGCAGGAGCAATTGGTGCGCTTACTGTACAGGCAATTAATGCTAATGGTTGTTTAAGTGCTGCTAAATCGTTATCACTTACTAAAGCATTACCTGCAGCTCCTGCAGCAATTAAAATGACTAATGGAGTAACAACTACTGCAATTACTAATTTTGGTAAATACATGGGAACTCCTACTGTATTGACATTAACAGCTACTGCTGTTGCGGCTGCTTCTTCTTATGTGTGGGATTTACCAGCAGGAATGCATCAAGTAGGTGGTGGAAATTCTAATATAATTACTGTGAATTTCTCAACTGTTCCAAACGGTACTGCTGTATTACAAATTGGATGTAAGTCACAAAATGGAGTTGGTACTTCTGTAACCAATAATGCTACAGCTGCTCCTGCGACATCTTCTACATTTAAACTATTGAAACTTACGGCCACTGTTCCAGGTACTCCTGCAACACTTTCTGGTCAAATAGGCGGACTTTGTGGTGGTAATACTTATAGCTATACCATGACTGCTGAAGCAGCAAATGCTTCAAGCTATTTTATTACAGCTCCAACCGGCTCTGTGGTAAAATCAGCATCACATACTAGTAATGCTACTAATACATTAGTAACAAGTGATTTAACCTTCACGGTTCAATACGCAGCAGATTTAGCTACGCTAGCTACTAAGACTATTGTTGTTTATTCAAGAAATGGTATTGGTGATAGTGTTTTAGCTAAAACTACTACGGTTGCTACTACTATGCCAGCAGTAACTACGGTTACGGGTACGGCTACTACTTTCCAAAGATGTGCTCCTCAAACGTTCACATTAAATACACCAATCGCTGGTGCAACTTATACTTGGACTGTAGCCAATGGTGCTGTGATCACAGCAGGAACAGGAACATCTAGTATCACTGTTGATTTCTCAGCTGTTCTAAGTACGTTAACGACTACGAAAATAACGGTTAAAGCTACCAATACTTGTGGTGTAGTTTCAGCAGTGAAATCAATAACATTAGCTTCTGCAGCATGTGGTGCTAAAATGGCAGAACCAACCGTTGTGGATGCTACAGCTATTAGCTTGTATCCAAACCCTGCAACTTCTGAATTCAATGTTGATTTAACAGCGATGCAAGAAGGTGTGGTTTCTATGTCAATTTATACTATTGATGGCGCTACGGTTTCTACAAGAGACCTTAACGTAACAGAAGGAATCAATACAGTAACTGAAAATATTGCTGATTTGGCTAGCGGAATTTACTTTGTACAATTCGTTAATCAAGCTACT
>CANFZC010000035.1 GCA_947451475.1 Flavobacteriaceae bacterium
GGTCTCTTTTGTTTTCTAAAATATTGGCTGTTCCTTTTGGGGTGGCAGCTGACCAGAAGTTCTGGTTTTTTTGTCCGATGGTAAGACTGGCTGAAAGAAGTGCAAGTGCAAGTAAAAGATGTTTCATAATAAATTGATTCTGACAATTTTAAAAAGGGACTACAAATATATTTCATTTTGACATGATGGTAGGCATACCTACTATCATCACCCAATTAAAATCGATGAACTACACACTACTATGCAATTATTCGTACAATTTACCACTTCGTTTTTTTGATTAGCTCGTAGTGGCGAATCGGCATCACTTGAGTTGTTGTAAAACCAGTTCTACTCGCATGCCCATGTAGTGGCAGAATTCTTCCACATTAATGGGCTGGTGTACTTCTTTGTTAAAGTACTTTTTGATTTTTCTGAGCGTGTAGCGGCTATGGCTGGCGCTTTTTCCGGTAATCCATTGAATGTCTTTGGTGTAAATGCAGAGTCGGTTCATATTTGTACGGTTTTAGTATTGATTTCTAATTTTGTAGGAATAATTTAAATCCTACGGCTATGTTTGGCTTATTTTCCATCATGGATTGACCTCCATTTCACTTGCTTACCCCCTTTATTTGCTGCCTCTTAGGGTTACTTCATCCTAGCCTTTGGGTTACTTCACCCTAGCCGTAGGTATGAAGTAAGCATGGAGTAACTATGGAGTAAGCATGGAGCAACTGGGGCTTACCCCTTATTCCTATTAGACAAAACAAAGGGTAAAAGGTTTAATTGAGTTGTAAGAATTTTTTATTGAAGGAGGAACTGCGGGGGCATTTCAACTACTGCAGGCAAGCCAAAGAGCGATTAAAATGTATTATGATGGCTAAAAAGTATCAAAAAGTGATTAGGATGATTACCTGATTTAAACCTTTTGGGTACAGTCTTGTCTAATAGGAAAACCAATGGCGGTTTGTAGGAATTCCGATTGATTGCATTCCTTGTGTAAGTTGGGAACTTTGCTGCCACCCTATTGGATCATTTAGTACCTAATCATTTAAATAGTAGTAATTATGGCAAAAGCAAGAGGGATTATCAAAATCCGAGGAACGCTAGGGGACTTAACTTTTTACAAGTTAAAAAAAGATCATATTGTAAAACAGAAGAGCGGTGTATCTAAGAAGCGGATTAAGCTTGAAGCGGCATTTGCTCGCACTAGAGAGAACAACCAAGAATTTTCGAGTTGCGCCGTTAGTGGCAGGAGGTTGCGCACAGCATTGGGTCCCTTATTATTTAGGGCAAAAGACAGCCGATTGACCAGTAGGTTACTTCAAACCTTGTGTAAGATAAAGGCATTGGACCAGGTTTCTATTCGCGGGAAGCGCACGGTGGCTGCTGGAATTGCAGGAGTTGCTGGAAAAATGCTGTTGACGGGCTTTGACTTTAACATGGATGCGCCGATGGGTCGGATCTTGAAGGTCCCTTATGTTTTGGAGGAAGCGGAGGGCCGTGTTGTGTTTGCGGATTTCATTCCGAGTCGGCATTTGTCCTATCCTAAAGCAGCTACGCATGTGAGTTTGCAGTTGGCTCAACTCCGTCTTGATTTTGCGTTGGGCACCCACAAGTTGGTTCTAAGCCCAGCCCAAAATCTGTCGATACATCAAAGTATGAGTACCCTAGAAATGACTACGGTTATGCCGCCCAACCTTACAGGAGAAACACTATTTTTGTTATCGTTAACCTTTTATCAAGAAGTGAATGGAATCCATTATTCCTTGAAGAGAGGGGGGGCGACTTCTTTGCAGATACTAGGAGTGTATTGATTCAAAGTAATAATTGAAATAACTACAGCTTACTTGTTCAAAAACAAATAGCTGATTGCTATTCAATAGTAAAAATTTGGCTATATTTGTATGGAGTTTTTTTATTGAAAATTACACATTTCTTAATAACAATAGCATGAAATTTGGATTTAGAATACCGTCGGTTACTAAGCGCCTTGCGGCACGGACCTCAGTGAAACGGATGGTTCAAAATGAATTGGGCTTGAAAGCACCTCGAGGTTATGGCTGGATTACAAATCCGAAGAAAGCGATGTATAACAAGGTTTATAATCGAACTTCAAGCGGATGCCTGTTGGGTTTCCTATTATTTCTTGGTTTGCCGTTAGGATTACTTTGGTGCTTTGCGCTTAGTTAAAGATGGTGATTAGCATTTCTTTGAAAAGGTCGGATGTCGCCATATTGTAGGCGCCTACCCCTTTGCTTTTCACGTCGATATCACGGAGTTTGGCCACGATACTGCTAACTTTTCGCATGGGAAAGTTTTTGGCAGCCCCGATATAATCGTTCACAAAAAACGGATGTACTTTGAGCACTTTGGCAACGTTATTGGGGGATTTGTCTTTTAGTCCTTGGTACAGTAATATAGCTGAGAAGAACGAGAACACTTGGCCATTAACCAACACCATAGGATTGTCTTTCGGGTTTTGGGCGAAGTATTCGGCTATTTGGTAGGCTTTGACTTGATTTTTATCCCCTATAGCTTTACGGAATTCGAAAATGTTGAAATCCTTGCTGAAGCCTATATTTTCCTCGATATGATTTGGCGTAATGACGGTCCCTTTCGGAATGATGATTTCTAATTTGGTTAGTTCGTTAGCGATGCGGCTAAGATCGTTTCCTAGAAAAGCGACCAACATGGCATTGGCTTTGGGTTCGATGGTATATCCCCTTCCCTGCAATACCCTGTTGATCCATTGACCCACTTGGTTTTCGTACATCTTTTTACTGTCGTATACTAATCCATGCTTATCCAATACTTTGGTAACTCTTTTGCGTTTATCGAGTGTTTTGTATTTGTAGGCAAAAACTAGAACGGTAGAAAGTTGAGGATTTTCGGCATAGGGTTCGAGTTTGTCGATATAACGCGACAACTCTTGCGCTTCTTTTACTATAACGACTTGGCGTTCGGCCATCATTGGGTAGCGTTTGGCATTGGAAACGATATCTTCGATGGTTGTATCGCGGCCGTAGAGCACCATTTGGTTGAACCCTTTTTCGTCTTCTGTCAAGAGGTTATTTTCAAGGTATTCGGTGATGCGGTCGATGTAATAGGGTTCTTCACCCATTAAGAAATAGATGGGTTTGATGTTCCCTGCTTTGATGTCATTAATGATCTTTACTACTTCGTCCATGGGGTGTATACCGTATCCTTTTTAAGTGTAAGTCGCTTGTTATATTCTCTTTTTAAAGTATTTGATATTTCAAATTTCAAATTATCTTTGTGAGATGCAAGCACTTAATTTTCCTTCGTATTCGTTTCGCTTCAAAAATAGTGAAAATAACCTCTCTATTTTTGATGAAGTAAGGAAAAAGTTTATCCAATTGACCCCTGAGGAATGGGTTAGACAACATACGATACAGTATGTTTTGCAAGAAAAGAAGTATCCTAAATCGTATCTAAATGTAGAAAAACTTATTAAGATTAATGATTTACATAAACGTTACGATGTTGTTGTTTTTCAACCTGATGGTACTATTTTTTTATTGGTTGAATGCAAGGCTCCTGAAGTTAAAATCACCCAAGATACCTTTGATCAAATTGCCCGATACAACTTGGCATTAAAAGCTCGTTACTTGATGGTAACTAACGGACTAAATCATTACTTTTGTCAGATGGATTTTGAGAAAGAGGCGTATGTTTTTTTAAAAGAATTGCCTGAATTTAGTTAGGCCCAAGACATAAAAAATTGAATAGAATAGCAGTAGTTATATTGAATTGGAACGGAGCAAAACTGTTGGAACAGTTTTTACCTTCGGTCATCGCCTATTCTGAGGGCGCAACCCTTTATGTGGCTGACAATGCCTCTACGGACGCTTCTCTTGAAGTTTTGCGCACCCAATTCCCATCGGTTAAAATTATACAGAACGAAGGCAATTATGGTTTTGCAAAAGGCTATAATGTGGCATTGCAGCAAGTAAACGAACCTTATTATGCTTTGGTTAATTCGGATATAGAAGTTACAGAAGGATGGCTTACCCCTATCCTTACCCTATTTGACACCCAACCCAAGGTAGGTATTGTGCAGCCTAAGCTCTTGGATTATAAAAAGAAGACCCATTTTGAATATGCTGGAGCCGCTGGCGGTTATATCGACCGCTTGGGCTACCCTTATTGCCGTGGGCGTATCTTTGATACTATCGAAGAAGACCATGGACAATATGACGATGCGGCTCAAATCTTTTGGGCTAGTGGCGCTTGTTTTTTCATTAGAAGAGATTTATATCGTACACTGAGTGGATTTGACGGTGATTTTTTTGCCCATCAAGAAGAGATTGATTTATGTTGGCGTGCCCACAATTTGGGTTACCGAGCACAGTACACCCCTTTATCGGTGGTTTACCATGTGGGGGGCGCTACGTTGCATGAGAGCAATCCGAGGAAGACCTTTTTGAACTTTAGGAATTCGTTATTGATGTTGGCCAAAAACCTGCCTTCGAAGGATTTGGTTCCGCTGCTTTTTGCCCGATTGTGTTTGGATGGCTTGGCTGGATTGCAATTTATTTTGAAGGGAAAATGGTCGCATTGTTGGGCCATTATTAAAGCCCATTTCTCCTTTTATGCCTTGATAAACAAAACATTAAAAAAGAGAGGCACTGTTCAGCAGGCTGATTACTACCGAGAAGTCAGTATTGTTTATCGTTATTTTGTCAAGAACGGCACTGTTTTTGAATAGTAAATTAACAAGAGTTTATCAGTAAGATACGCTAGGGTAAAAAAAATTAATACGTACTTTTGTAAAAAATTTAACTACAACAACCTATGAGAAAAGTAATTTTTGGACTTTCAATAGTGGCTTTGACCCTCACATCATGTGGGACTAAGAAAAAAATTGCGGCTTTGGAAGCGCAAAACAAAGAATGTCAAGACTTATTAAATTCAACTACTGTTAAATTGAATTTGTGTATATCTGAAAAAGACGCACTAAGCAAGCAAAACGATTATTTAAAACAAAATAATACGGATTTGATTAACAATTCGAAAGAGTTGACCGTTTTGACCACTAAAGGAGCTCAAAATTTAGAGAAATCTTTGGAGAGTTTGAAAGAGAAAGACCTTAAGATATCCCGTTTGCAAGATGCTATAACTAAGAAGGACAGTGTTACTTTGGCTTTGGTTACTAGCTTAAAAAGTTCGGTAGGAATAGCTGATCCAGACATTGAAGTAAATGTAGATAAAGGCGTTGTTTTCATCTCTATAGCAGATAAATTATTATTTAAAAGTGGTAGTTATACGGTAAGCGATCGTGCCAAAGAAGTATTGGCTAAAGTGGCTAAGGTGGTGAACAGCCGTCCTACTTTTGAGTGTATGGTTGAAGGGCATACGGATAGTGTACCCTTTACTGGTAATGCCATTTTGCTTGACAACTGGGATTTGAGTGTGAAGCGTTCGACAGCCATTGTTAGAGTATTGACTAAAGACTTGGGTGTTAATCCGGCACAGTTAATTGCGGCAGGTCGTAGTGAATTCATTCCGCTTGTAGAAAACAATACGGCTGACAATAGAGCTATTAATAGAAGAACTCGTATTGTGGTGCTTCCTAAGATTGATGAGTTCTATGATATGATTGAGAAGGAGATGAAGAATCAAAAGAAGTAGTTTTCAGTCGCAGTCGCAGTATACAGTTTAAAAAAAGCGCCTCATTTAATTGAGGCGCTTTTTTTGTTATTTATTGCCTTACGGCGGTGTATTAAAAAATATCGGGGTCTCCTTTTCCTTCTCTTAGTACTACTGGTTCGTAGCCCGATAGGTCGATTATGGTGGAACCTATATTATCTCCGTAGCCTCCATCGATTACTAGATCTACTTTATGTTGCCATTTTTCGAAGATTAGTTCGGGGTCGGTTGAATATTCTAGTACCTCATCTTCGTCGTGTATGGAAGTAGACACGATGGGATTTCCTAGCATACGAACAATATCTAATGCGATATTATTATCGGGTACGCGTATCCCCACCGTTTTCTTTTTGCGGAATTCTTTGGGCAGGTCGTTATTGCCGGGTAGAATAAACGTATAGGGGCCCGGTAAGGAACGTTTTAAAATTTTAAAGGTGGAAGTATCAATTTGCTTCACATAATCGGACAGATTGCTTAAATCACTGCAAATGAAGGAGAAATTGGCTTTTTCTAACTTGATTCCTTTGATTTTGGCAATTCGTTCTAATGCTCTGGTATTGGTTATATCGCAACCTAATCCATAGACGGTATCGGTAGGATAGATTACTAAGCCCCCATCGCGCAATACTTCGACGACTTTCTTGATTGACGCTTCGCTGGGTTTGTCTTCGTATATTTTGATGAATTCGGCCATGAGATTGTTGATTGCTGATTGAAGATTGTTGATTTATGATTTGGGATTTACTTATTTTTTTTGTTGCTTGCTTTTACTTTTTCCATGGTATTATCCTATTACGTCTAATTTGGCGAAGCGGAGTAGTAATTTTTTTATGCCCCCTACTTCGAATTTGATTTCGGCTTTCTTATCGGCACCTACGCCTTCAAGGTTGAGCACTTCGCCTTTGCCGAAGCGTTCGTGCATTACGATGTTGCCGATGGTTAATTTGCTATCAAACAAATTGGTATTGTTGCCCTTATTGCTTCCTACAGGCTTCAATTTACGAATATTTGCTGAGGAAACGGGTTCTTCTCCGTATCTTTTTGGTGGTGTCCCTGCTGTTGGCTTTTCTTGGCGCAGTTTGGATTTATCGATATCGCCAAAAATATCCAAGTCGATGGTCGGTTTATAGCGATAGCCGCCCATATCGTTGGGGTTGATGTATTCTAGGTACTCGTCTTTTATTTCTTCTATGAAGCGGGAGGGTTCGGCATCGGTCAATTTGCCCCAACGGTAGCGCGATTGCGCATACGTTAGATAAGCTTGGTGTTCGGCCCTCGTTAGCGCTACATAAAATAAGCGCCGTTCCTCTTCTAGTTCGCTGCGTGTATTCATACTCATGGCACTTGGGAATAAGTCCTCTTCCATTCCGACTACAAACACGTAGGGAAACTCTAGCCCTTTGGCTAAGTGAATGGTCATCAGGGCTACTCTATCGTCGTCTCCGGTATCTTTATCGAGGTCGGTTGCCAAGGCAACATCTTCTAGGAATTCGGATAGGGCACCACGGGCGCCGTCGATTTCCCTTTGCCCTTCGATGAAATCTTTGATCCCTCCCATCAGGGTTTCGATGTTTTCTATGCGGGCAATACCTTCGGGGGTACCGTCTTTTTTGAGTTCTTGTACTAAACCCGTCTTTTTGGTCACGTGTTCGGTTAGGACGAAGGCATCTTGTTGTTCGTTGATGACTTGGAAACTTTTGATCATCATGACAAAATCTTGTAGACGCTGTTTGGTACCCGAGTTGAGTTTGAGGTCGATACGGTCGATGTTCTCCATGACTTCGAAGATGGAGCGTTTGTAATGGTTGGCCGCTACGGTTAGTTTCTCCACGGTACTATCGCCTATTCCTCTGGCGGGATAGTTGATTACTCGTATTAATGCTTCTTCGTCTTTGGGATTGATAACCAGTCGTAAGTAGCACAAGACATCTTTAATTTCTTTGCGTTGGTAGAAGGACAAGCCCCCATAAATTCGATACGGTATATCGCGTTTGCGCAGGGCGTCTTCCATGGCGCGGGATTGCGCATTGGTACGGTATAGGATGGCGAATTGCCCATTCATGAGTTGGTTTCGCATCTTTTGCTCGAATATTTCGCTGGCTACAAAACGTCCTTCTTCCCCATCGGTAAGGCTACGGTGGACTTTGATTTTGGGTCCGAAATCATTGGCTGTCCATACTACCTTATCTAGTTTGGTTTTGTTTTTGTCTATGATCGAGTTGGCCGCTTCCACAATGTTTTTGGTGGAGCGGTAGTTTTGTTCGAGGCGGTAGGTTTTGACATTATCGTAATCCTTTTGGAAGTTGAGAATGTTGTTGATGTTGGCTCCGCGGAAGGCGTAGATACTTTGGGCATCATCCCCTACTACGCAGATGTTTTGGAATCTATCGGATAGGGCTCTTACGATTAAGTACTGCGAGTGGTTGGTATCTTGGTACTCGTCCACCATGATGTAGCGGAAGCGGTCTTGGTACTTAGCTAGGACATCGGGGAAGCGGTTTAGGAGTTCGTTGGTCTTTAATAATAAATCATCAAAATCCATGGCCCCTGATTTGAAGCAACGCTCTACGTAGTTGGCATAGATCTCCCCTAATCTTGGCTTTTTGCTCATGGCATCTTGCTCTTGGAGTTCGGGGTTATTGTTATAGGCCTTTACGGTAATTAGTGAGTTCTTATAGGAAGAAATTCTGCTGAGCACTTGTTTCGGTTTATAGATATCCTTATCCAGCTGCATTTCTTTTATGATGGCGGATATGAGACGAACGCTATCTTGGGTATCGTAGATGGTAAAATTGGACGGATAGCCTAATTTCTCGGATTCGTTTCTAAGTATGCGCGCGAATACGGAGTGGAAGGTTCCCATCCAGAGGTTTTTGGCTTCGTTAGTCCCTACGATATCGGCGATACGCTTTTTCATTTCGCGTGCCGCTTTGTTGGTAAACGTTAGTGCCAAGATATTGAAGGCATCTACTCCTAGGCTCATTAGGTAGGCGATGCGAATGGTTAACACTCGTGTTTTACCCGACCCTGCCCCAGCAATGATGATCATGGGTCCGTCTTTTTGGTAAACGGGTGCTTGTTGCGCTTCGTTGAGTTGGGCTATATACTGTTGCATTTATAAAGTAGCTAAGTTCCTGAGCGGCTGAGACGCCGGTTTAAAAATCGAATTCGACAAATTTAACGTTCCTTAGGTGGAATTGCAATAGACAGATACCGGTATTTCTATTATATTTGTCAACAAAATTATAGCAGACAAACTATGGATACTGATAAACTTTTAGAATTGCTTTTTTATGCGGCACCCGCTGCGATTACGGGTGGCGTTGCCTATTATTTCTTTCAAATGTTTATGCGCAATGAAGAAAACAAGCGGCAATTTGCGTTGATGCGCGAAAATCAAAAACATGCTTTACCCTTGCGTTTGCAGGCATATGAGCGATTGGCCTTGTATTTGGAGCGCATTAATCCGGCGAAATTGCTGATCCGTGTCGCGCCCTTGCAGGAGGATAAGATGGATTATCAGAACTTATTGATTCATCATATTGAGCAAGAATTTGAGCACAACCTTACGCAGCAGATTTATGTTACGGATGAGTGTTGGGTTGTCCTTTTGAAAGCTAAAAATACTATTATTCAAAACATCCGTAAATCGGCTATGGATACTAGTGTGGCTAATGCGGATAAATTAAGAGAAAAGATCTTGAGTGACCAGCTGCAGGATGAGGCGGCTACCACGGTGGCTCTGACCTTTTTGAAGAGTGAGGTTGGACAAGTATTAGGATAAAAAAAAGCCCCGAAGTATCGGGGCTTTTTTATGGAATTAACTATTGATTAATTATCGCGAATTACGTGTATAGTACCCGTAATGGTATGCGATTGTGTTGCTATTTGCGCATCTAAATAGGTACCATTAAACGTCATGTCAATATATTCCCCCACGTTGCCAAAGTTCGTTAGGTTAAATTGCACTGTATTGGTTGTCGTAGCAGCAATATAGCCAATTCCGCCACCTTCTATAGAAAAATCGGTTGCGGTATATAAACCTGGTATAATGGTATTCCCCATAAAATAAATTCCTCCTGTTGGATCGGTCGCAGAAATGGTCATTCCGCCAATTGGAGCCCCTTGAATTCCCCCTGAAAAAGCATTGATATTGGTTACCATGATCACGGCAGGATTAGAGTCGATTTGGTATGAGATAAACTCGGTTATGGTGCTGCATGCATTTAGGACCCCTACAGCAGTTGTAGGTGACGTAAAGGTATAATTGACAGACCCAGTAGTTTGGAACGCATCATAGTCAAATCCGACTAATGAGAATTGTGGATTACCGGTGCAATATAATTGGTTGAAACTAAAAGTACCGTTGGTTACCGTTGCAATAGCATTTACACCTGCACTATTTGACAAGACTACGTATCCATTAGTTACTATGGTAGTATCGCATTTCAGTAAGGTCCCTGAAACAACCGTATTCATAGTGCTACCTGATGCAGGAACAACGACATTAGGGACCACGGTATCGGCATTGAAAGGTCCGACTGGAGCTGTATACAATACACCATCACCACAAGAATAAAATGGGGAATAAACATAGAGCGTAAACGATTGGTTGGCTGGTAATATTCCGATTAATTGACCATTGTTATCTGTTGACCCGCTGGCATGGTATCCTGCAGCATTTACTAAGTTGATGTTCAAGTTTGATAATGGAAGTCCGTCGCTGTTGACAAAGGTAAACGTAAGTAAGATGGATGAATTGGGCATATCGCAATTCCACCATGAAAAGTGGCTTACGGTCCCCACGTAATAGTTCCCTACTTTGGTAGCCACTCCCTCTTCTTTCCAGTAGCCCGTTGTTTCGTCGAAGTGCCATAGCGGCATTGTCTCGGGGGCGGTGGCTAGTTGGGCATCATCAATTCTTATCGTAATTTCGGCTGTATGGCCTTCGGCTAGGTTTAATTTTTGACCGTCGGCGCCGTGCAGTTCGACATTTAGCATACCATAGGTCGCCAGCGCTGCTCTTTTATTTTCGGTGGTTTGACCGAAGAGCATGCCGGGCATAAGAACGTCCAGGTTGGGTTCGCTTGGCGTCAAGTGGAACATAGAAACCGTTACATCGCCGGTATAGGCAAGTCCGGCTTCATCTTTAAAAGCACCATCGAAGACCACTTTAGTTCCCGAGTAGATGGAAACTTCACTGGCCACACCTGACTGAATGGTTTGTTGAGGCGAAAAGGGCACCAACATGATTTTGACGTTGTTTTTACCGGTGCTTGGCACCATGGAGCGAGAACCATCAATATAGCCTGCTTTCTTGGCGGTAATGTAGGCAAATTTAAGGCGGACACTAGCTGCTTTAATGATAAAGACACCATTGGCATCGGTTTGGGCTACCGTGGTACCTATGGTTACGGTTGCCGCTGGAATTGGATGGTTATCGGGATCCACTATTTGGCCTATAAAGTCTCGGTTGACTTTGGCCCCAAAGGTTTGTTCGAAGGTATAATCGGCCGTGTGACCAAGGCCTGAATAGCCGTCGTTTGGGTTACAACTTGAGAATTGGAGGGTTAAAAGCACTAGCCCTGCCAAAAGAAGTATTTTTTTCATAAAGCAATAAAGTTTGAAGGTAAAGATATAGAAAAACTCATTACGGTGCTTCAACTACAAAAAAAAAGCCTTCTCGGAGAGAAGGCTTTAGCAGTTGTATTGTTGGTTTATTTATAATTTTCCATTCTTTATTTCGTCCACAATTTCTGGATTCAACAAGGTAGAGGTATCACCGAAGTTAGAGAAGTCCCCTTCTGCTATCTTTCTAAGGATGCGGCGCATGATTTTACCGGAGCGTGTTTTAGGCAAGCCGGAGACGAATTGAATTTTGTCTAATTTAGCTATAGGTCCTACTTGGTCTGAGATTAATTGGTTGATCTCTTTGGCAAGGTTTTCTTGGTTACGGCTTTCCCCGCTTTCTTTTAGGATTACGAAGCCGTAGAGTGCGTTGCCTTTGATATCGTGAGGGAATCCAACGATTGCGCTTTCTGCTACTGCTGGGTGTTCGTTGATTGAATCTTCTATTGGAGCAGTACCTAGGTTATGCCCCGATACAATAATGACATCATCTACTCGGCCTGTGATGCGGTAGTAGCCTACCTCATCTCTTAGGGCACCGTCACCGGTAAAGTACTTCCCTGGGAAGGCTGAGAAATAGGTTTCTTTGAAACGTTGGTGATCGCCCCAGATGGTGCGTGCCATGGAAGGCCAAGGGAATTTAATGCAAAGGCTTCCCGTTACTTGATTGCCCTCGATTTCGTTACGCAATTCGTCCATCAGTACCGGTTGGATACCCGGTAATGGCAAGGATGCGTAGGTTGGTTTCGTTGGTGTCACAAAAGGAATAGGAGAAATCATGATACCACCGGTTTCTGTTTGCCACCAAGTATCTACTAGTGGGCAACGCTTCCCTCCTACGTGATCGTTGTACCAGTGCCAAGCCTCTTCATTTATAGGTTCGCCCACCGATCCAATCACTTTTAGCGAGCTTAATGGAAAACGTTGCACGTAATCCAGGTTTTCTTTGGCTAGTGCTCGGATGGCGGTTGGAGCCGTATAGAATTGCGTTATTTTGTGTTTTTCGATCACTTCCCAGAAACGGCTGAAATCTGGATATGAAGGCACCCCTTCAAAGATTACAGTAGTGGCACCGTTTAATAGGGGTCCGTATAAGATATAGGAATGTCCCGTAATCCAACCGATATCGGCGGTACACCAGAAGATGTCATTTTCTTCGTAGTTGAATACATTTTTGAACGTATAGGCGGTGTATACCATGTAGCCTGCTGTGGTGTGCAGCATTCCTTTTGGTTTTCCTGTTGACCCTGAGGTGTATAGGATAAATAAAGGATCTTCGGCATCCATGATTTCGGCCACATTATTGGGTATAGCAGCATCCACTAGCGGTTGCAACCATTGGTCACGCCCTTCTTTCATGTTGACCGGTGTATTGGTGCGGTTAACCACCAGTACTTTTTCTACGCAAGGACATTTCTCTAGGGCGTCGTCAACAATCCCTTTTAAATCGATGGCTTTGTTACCGCGGTAGCTACCGTCGGAGGTGATGACCATTTTACATTCGCTATCGTTGATGCGGGCGGCCACTGCTGACGCTGAAAAGCCTGCAAATACTACCGAGTGAATGGCTCCAATTCGAGCACAAGCTAAGACGGCTATGGATAGTTCGGGTATCATGGGTAGGTAGATGCACACGCGGTCTCCTTTTTGGATCCCTTGCTCGCGCAATACGTTGGCCAATTTAGAAACTCTGGCGTATAATTCATTATACGTAATATGTTGGGCTGCTTCTTCGGGATTGTTGGGTTCGAAGATGATGGCCGTTTTGTCTCCTCTTCGGGCTAGGTGACGGTCAATACAGTTTTTGGTAATGTTTACTTTGGCATCTAGGAACCATTTGAATTTGGCTTCTTGAAAGTCAAACTCGAATACTTTTTCCCATTTTTGGTACCAAGTAAAGTTTTCATCGGCAATTCTATCCCAGAACTTTCTTGGTTCGCGGATAGATTTCTTATACATTTTGAAGTAATGTTCTAAATTTAGTATTTTGTAGTAACTCATTGTTAATCTTGTTTTATAATCAATTTCTAAGTGTAAATATAAGTATTATGCACACGTGTGTTTCAAATTTCTTGCTAAGTTGGTATAGCTGTTATTTGAAACTCCCTATCTTATCTTTTTCAAAGTCGGCTCTTATTTCGTCTATGATGGCTTCGTCATCTATGGTCGATGGAATTTGGAAACTTTCTCCGTCTGCTATACTTCGAAGCAGTTTTCTTAAAATCTTACCGGAGCGTGTTTTGGGTAGGCGTTGGACGATTACTACATCTCTTAAGGAGGCAACTGCTCCGATTTGTTCGCGTACCAAGTGCACCACTTCGTGTTGTAATTGAAAGTGTTCGATATCTTCACCGTATTTGGTTACCACCATCGCTAGCGGTACTTGTCCTTTAAGCTCATCGTTGATTCCGATAACGGCACATTCGGCTACGGAATGGTGGGAGGCTACAATTTCTTCCATTTCGGCTGTTGAGAGTCGGTGCCCGGCAACGTTTATGACATCGTCTACCCTACCGGTGATGTATATATAGCCATCATCGTCTTTGTATCCGCCGTCTCCAGAGAAATAAAAGCCAGGGAATTTGTTTAAGTATCCCGCTTGGAAGCGTTCGGTATCGCCCCAAATGTTTAGTAAGGTCCCGGGAGGAAGTGGCAATTGAATGACTACGTAACCTTCTTCATTGGCAGCTAGTTCTTGGCCGTTTTCTCCTAGGATTTTAATGTTGTATCCCGATACGGCTTTGCCCGAAGAACCCGGTTTGATGGTTAAATATTCTACCCCCATCATGTTGCAAATCATGGGCCAGCCGGATTCAGTTTGCCACCAGTGGTCGATAGCTGGGATAGGAATATGTTCCCTGTACCATTCGAGCGTCGCTACATCGCAACGTTCACCTGCTAAGAATTGCGTTCGTAGGCATGATAAGTCATATTGTTTGATGAATTCGCCGTTAGGATCTTCTTTTTTGATGGCGCGAATGGCGGTTGGGGCGGTAAACATGACACTTACTTTATGTTCGGCCACGACCCTCCAAAAGGTACTGGCATCGGGCGTGCGAATAGGTTTGCCTTCAAAAATTACAGTAGTCGTTCTGTGGATTAAGGGACCATATACAATAAAGCTATGACCGACCACCCATCCTACATCGGAGGCGGCCCAAAACACTTCGTCTTGTTTGGCCCCATAAATGTACTGCATGGAAAACTTCAACGCTGTGGCGTAGCCACCGGTATCGCGCACGATACCTTTGGGTTTACCCGTAGTTCCTGAAGTATATAAAACATATAATGGATGCGTGGTTGCCACCGGAACGCAAGGCGTTTCCTCGGAGCCGTATACTAGGGCATCGTAATCGACATCGTATTTTTTAAAGGGGATACGCGCGCCTAGTTTGCGGTTTAAAACCACTACTTTTTTGGGTTTGTAGGCGGCCAATTCAATGGCTTCATCTACTAAAGGTTTGTAGGCAATTAGGCGGTCTATTTCGATCCCTGATGAGGCGGTTAAAATAACTCTGGGTTTACAATCGTCGATACGGATGGCTAACTCGTGGGGAGCAAAACCACCGAAAACGACTGAATGCGTTACGCCGATACGGGCACATGCCAGCATTGCGAAGGCCGCTTGAGGAATCATGGGCATATAAATAATGGCCGTTTCTCCTGTTTTTAGGCCAAGTGATAGGAGTCCGCCCGCCAATTTGGCCACTTCCGATTTTACTTCGTTATAGGAGTATTTCTTTATGGTTTGTGTTACGGGAGAATCGTATATGATAGCCGTTTGGTCACCATAACCATCTTGTATATGTTTGTCGAGTGCTAAATAGCACATGTTTAATTGGCCATCTTGGAACCAAAGCGGATAATTATTTTGGTCTTTGGAGAGAATAATGGAGGGTTTTTGATACCATTCGATGGCATCGGCTTGTAGTGCCCAGAAGGCTTCTGGGTTTTCTATACTGTCGTTGTAAAAGGATTGGTAGTTCATGGTGTATAGTGTTATTAAAATACTTTTTATAATAAATCGTTGACTTGCTCGACGATTTTCTTAACCGAAAACGGTTTGGTTAAATAGGCATCGGCTCCCAGTGCCAATCCTTTTTCTATGTCGCTTTCTTTGTTTTTGGCGGATAAGAATATCACCTTAGTATGCTTGAGATTGTCATCTTTTTTGACTTGTTCTAAGGTGGCGTAACCATCAACCATGGGCATCATTACGTCTAAGATGATAACATCAGGGAAGGTTGTTTTTACTATATCTAAGGCTTCCTGACCGTCGCGGGCAATAAACACTTCGAAATTATTCTTCTTGAAGGTGTATTCTAAGGACATCACGATGTTTGGTTCGTCATCTACGATTAATATCTTTTTCATAACTACTGATTTATACTGGTTTCTTAGGTAAGGTAAACGCGATACATGCCCCTTTTACAGCAGGTTGTACCCAAATCTTACCTTTATGGTGTTCGACAATTTGCTTACAAATGGCTAATCCCAGTCCGCTACCGACCGGCTTTTTAATGTTTTGATTCATGGATTGATAGAATTTATCAAAGATGATTTCGAAGTCGGCCGCAGTAATCCCCTTACCATTATCGTGGACGCTGGTTTGGATAACGTTCTCCTTTTCTACTATTTGAATGGTAATTAAACCTTCCTTTTCAGGGCAGAATTTGATGGCATTGGACAGCAAATTGGTTACGACTTGAATAATTCGGTCCTCGTCATAATAGGCATTGACTTTATCTTTTGACTCAATATGAACGGTAATGTTCTTATTTCTAATGAGTTGCTGGAGAGGTTCTACTGCATTTTCAATGGTTTTTACCAAATTGTTTTTGGCAGGGTTAATGGTTTGCTTCCCCGTTTCAAACTTTTCAAGGTCTAGAATTTTATCAATTAGGCGATTTAATCGGTCGGATTCGGAGATGATGTTTTGAAGGAATTGTTTTTTTAGTTCGGCAGGAATCTCATCATCATCGTGCAGGATTTCGCTCGCCGCTCGGATGGCGGTTATGGGTGTACGCAATTCGTGAGTGACGGTATCTAAGAATTCGTCTTTTTGTTTGTCTTTCACTACTAAAGATTGGTTGGCTTCTTGCAGTTTGGCTGTAATTTCTTTTAGTTCGTTAGAGGTTTCGGTAAGCTTTTTATTGATGATGATATTTTCTTTCGATTCTTCTAAGATCTTTAACACTTCGGGCAGGGATATTTTCTCCTCTTTGACTACGCTGGAAATTAAAATCCTAGCAGAGGCAGTACCTATATGACCTGTTAACAGGTTTTCTGAGAATTTGACTAAACGCGCATCGGCTAGTTCTTGGTCTTTATCTACGTTGTATTTTAGATTGAAGATGTTCATAGCGCGTTTGGTGCGTTCTTCTCCAAGGAACCTGATAAGCACTTTTTCAATATCGCTGGTATAGGCCGTTCCTTTCCAAACGAAAGCATTCTCATGGTTGGTGCTATATTTGTTGATATCGATGAACATTTCGGCATAATTGCGTTCTCTGTAATTGCCTTTGAAGCTGACGGAGATTGCTAAGTAGGCTATGGTATTGAAGAGCAAGCTCCAAAACAAGGCATGTTGCACAGGTTGCAGGTAATCGAGGCCAAACAACTGGAATGGTTTTAGCAGTTTATACCCCATGAAACCTTCTGAAATGAATGTACTGTTGCTATTGCTTAGTCCGATTGCATACGGAATTAAGAGCGTATACAAGCAGATTGTGAATCCGATTAATACACCGTATATGGCACCTAACCTTGATCCACGTCTCCAAAACAGCGCACCAAAGAACGCAGGAGCCAATTGCGCTATGATTACAAAAGCCACTAATCCAATAGAGACCAAGCTATAATCTAAACCGAAGAAACGGTAGAGTAAATACCCTATAATAATTAAGCTAAATATTCCGATTTTACGGCTGTTGACAATGGTTTTACTGCTGATGGTTTGTTCTTTACTTTTTAATTTCCCAAGTAAGTTATAGGGAATTAAAAGGTTATTGGTAATCATTGTTGAGAGTCCGATACTTGAAACCACGATCATGGAAATTGCAGCAGAGAATCCCCCTAGAAATACTATTACGGTCATGGTTTTATTATTGAAAAACTGCGGAATGAGCAATGAATACAAGTCGGAATTCACCGGATGATTCTGGAAGATAATATTTCCGCCCCAGGCGATGGGATAAACGAATATATTGAAAATCAATAAATACAAAGGAAATAACCAAATGGCTTTGTTGACATGATTCTCTCTGTTGTTTTCGATCACCGCTACTTGGAATTGTCTTGGTAACAAAAAGATGGCAAACATAGAGAGCACACAAAGGAAGAACCAATTGATGACTTCGGGTAAACCGCCTATGGTATTTTTTTCTTTGAAATGTTTGAGTACCGACGCTTTTTGATAGATATCATAAAAACCATCAAAAACAAAATAGGTTACATAGATACCGATGATGACGAAGAACACTAATTTTAAAATACTCTCCATGGCTACGGCGGTTATGATACCTTTTCGCTTTTCGGAGGCATCTACATAGCGGGTACCATAATAGGAGGCAAATAAGGCCAAGGCAATAGCAACATAGGTGGTCGTATCATTAAAGATATAGCTACTCATTTGGGTTTTTGTGACCACGTGAAAGGTCTCGGCTATCGCTTTTAATTGCAGCGCGATATAGGGTAAAATAGCGAAGAGTGCGACAACGGTTACTATGGCTCCTAGAAATCTACTATTTCCGTAGCGTAGCGAAATAAAATCGGCTATACTTGAAATTTTATTAACTCTGGAGATGCGGATAATTTTCTTAAGGATTACGATCCACGAAGGAATGATGATTATGGGACCGAGATAGATAGTGACATAACTTAAGCCACTTTCAGCGGCCAACCCGATACTACCATAGTAGGTCCAGGCGGTGCAATATACCGCTAAAGAAAGGGTATAGATATAGGGGTTAACGGTCCACTTACTGTTGCCTTTTTTTTCGGCCCAATGCGCTATAAAGAAGAGCATGGCTAAGTAACCTGAAAGGATTATTAAAAGGACTATACTATTCATCGTAACGTTTTATGATTAAGAAGGACAGCAGCACTGAAAAAGCCCAAACGGAAAAGATGTAGATGTAGATGATGGGAAACCCCAACAGACATTGGGCAGAATCGAACAGCAATACAATAGGAATATTGAGTCCTATGAGCAGTGCCATGGAAAGAATGACTAATTTCTGTTGGTGTCTCTTTTTCATCTTTTATTAATCACCAAAAGCCCTTACAAAAAGAGCCTTTGGTTTACTAACTTAAAATTAAACTAATCGTAATCTTCTTCGTATTCATCGGTTATACAATAGTAGCCAAATAATGCCAATCCTGTTACGATGAGCGGTAACAAAATAAAGAATATAATAATTCCGAAGACTAAATCTTCTTGTTTGCCGGAGGTCAATTTACTTCCGAAGATACCGATACTGTAGTAGGCCAAAGCCGCTGCTAAAAGTATCCATATAAAACCTAAATATTTTTTTAATGTGTTCATCTTTAACTGTATTATTCGTGAAGAGTGTTAATTTTTCTATCGATATAAATCATTCCTATAACAAAACAGATGGCTGCAATGGCTATAGGGTACCAAAGTCCTTCAAGGTAGAACTCAGGATTTCCTGCATCTTTTGACGAAGTTACGAAATAGGTAGAGATGGCAGGAAGTAAACCTCCGAAAATTCCGTTTCCAACATGGTAAGGAAGCGACATAGAAGTGTATCTAATTTTGGTAGGGAACATTTCCACTAAGAAGGCTGCAATTGGACCGTACACCATGGTAACAAACAATACTTGAAGGAATACTAAGAACATCAATAGCATGCGGTCATGGTTGTTAATGGTTTTGGTGATTTTGGTTTCAATTTTATCTTTTCCTTTATCATCAAGCATTAGTTTTCCTGCTTCGAAATGTTTGGTTTTGATCTCTTCTACCGTAGTTCCGTCCGTGTAGGCTTTGTTGGTCGTATAGATAGAATCCATCTTGGTCGCATCCACTTCTTTCATAGAAGGTACAGTAGTGGTATTGGCAACTATTTCAGATTTTAAAGTGACGTCGGTGGTTTGGTACATCGCTTTATAGATTGGTCTGTAGCAAATGATGGCCAATAGCATTCCGCCCATCATGATGTATTTTCTACCTACTTTATCACTTAACCAACCGAAGACGATGAAGAATGGTGTGCCGATTAACAAGGCAATACCTAGGAGTGTATCTACTTGTGAGGAATCTATACACTGTACGGTTTTCATGAAGTTCATGGCATAGAATTGACCGGTATACCACACGACTCCTTGTCCCATTGTTGCTCCAAAAAGGGCTAATAAAACAAATTTTAAGTTGTATTTATTACCAAAGCTCTCTTTTAGAGGATTGACACTGGTTTTACCTTCCAATTTGGCTTTGGCAAAAACGGGTGATTCGTGCATGTTTTTACGAATGAAATAGGATACAATAACCATGATGATAGACACCCAGAACGGTACTCTCCATCCCCACTCTTCAAATGCTTCTTTAGACAAAACATTTTTGGTAATTAGGATTACCATTAAGGATATGAAAAGGCCTACGGTTGCCGTCGTTTGAATCCATGAAGTCCAATATCCTTTTTGCCCTTTAGGAGCATGTTCTGCCACATAAGTAGCAGCTCCACCGTATTCCCCTCCAAGCGCTAAACCTTGAAGTAAACGCAGTAATAAAACTAATAAAGGCGCCATGAAACCTATGGTTTCATAACTTGGGATACATCCGATTAAGAAGGTCGCTCCCCCCATTAATAGTAGGGTAACCATAAAGGTATACTTTCTTCCAATTAAGTCCCCTAGGCGGCCAAAGAATAAGGCTCCGAATGGTCTTACCACAAATCCGGCCGCGAAAGTTGCTAGCGTAGATAAGAAGGCTGCCGTTGGGTTATCTGACGGAAAGAATTTGGTTGAAATTACAACGGCTAAACTACCGAAGATGTAAAAGTCGTACCATTCGATCATGGTACCCATAGAGGAGGCGGAGATTACTTTCCAGATTCCTTTTGTTGATTTATTGCTCATATGTTATAGATTTAAATAGCGTTGATTAGAAATAATATACGCAAGAAATTAAGGCTCTCACGTTCCCTACTGTTTTTGAGTTATCCCCAGCAGAGCCATCAGATTTCAAGTCACCCCAAGTAGCGGCAGTATATTCAATTTCTGGACTTAGGCGGAATTTATTTTGTTTGAAGTCTACGCGACCTGAAAGTCTCCATACATTATCAATCACTCTTGTGGAGGCAGTAGAAGTTCCGTTAATTCCTCTCATATAGAAAGCGGTTGCTCCATCTTTTCCTGTGCCCCCGTTTGATGTTTTTCCGAAGAACAATCCTGGTGCTATTTTTTTTCCGTTACTAGCGATATCAAACCAGAACGAAGTGGTTTTGGAAGCTTCATATTTTTCTACCTCACCGGTTTGAGTATATCCAGCAAAACCGCCTAACATTACTAAGTTATACATGTTTTTACCAGAGATACCATATCCTTTGATTGAGAATTTATCATTTGAATATTTGAAGTATCCTACTACTGAAGTACTGTTTACTTTTTGTGTAGTAGCCAAATTATTGGATACGGTTAAGGGTTGTTCGGATTTATATTCTGCTCCCAAGCCAGCAATCCAATTTTTATTTTTGAATTGAAACTGTCCATGTAGTGTTGGTATAGAAGAATTGGTTGACGCGGCATTTTGCGTTGCTGTATTGGCTGTCGGTGTAGTAAACTCTCTTTCTTTGTAGGCTGTTAAAGCAAAAGACAATTCTTTGGTTAAATTTTGTTTCAGGCGTACTTGCGAAGCCCAACCAAAAGGATTGAATAAAATTCCTGTATTAAAGTTGGCCACCCCAGGAAACACTTCAGGGATAAATGTTGGATACCATGTTTGTCCCATGGTTAGTGATGTTTTTTGCCAGTCCATGTTAATGGTTGCTTGGCGTAAACGGAAGAGACCGATACTAGATTCGGTATTACCAAAGAAGTCACCTTCTAGATTTCCGGTCATTTTGGCTCCCCATACGTTTGGTCCTTTAATTTTAGTTCCTAGACGAGAAACAACTGCTAAGAAATTGGATGACCCAGCATCATTAAGATCGGTTCCGTTGGCATCTAGTGCTTTGTCTAGTGGATAAAGGCTAAGGTTATACTCTCTTACTTGGGCCGTCTTGCGGGTATCCCAAATATAATCGGAACGTACAAAGCCGTAAAGGCTTACCTCCCATTCTTTTTCTGTTGGCGTTGTTGGCGCTGGCGTTGCTGTTTGTGCCTTTCCGTAGAAAGATAATACAGCAAAGGAAATGGTTACTAATTTTTTCATAATTTATATATTGGTTTGGATGATTTAACGAGACCAAATTCAACAATTTGTGTTATGAAAAAAATTTTAATATATATATATGTTAACTTATATAGTTAATCTTTAAAACGTTCCCATTTTATTAGCATGAACTTATCCCCTAATTCAGTTATAATCATCCCTGCTCCAGATAGATGCTCTTTGTTTTTAAGGTATTCTACTAATTCTAAGTGATTGTATATTTTATAAGTGGGATGGTAATCGGTATGATTGGGTTTGGTTACTTTATATTCCTTCACCCAATTACTTACCGTTACATGAGACACTCCTATAATGCGCTCAATTTCCCTATAACTAAGGCCTTCTAGGTATAACTGAAGCGCTTTGGTGACGTAATAACTATCTATCTTTTTCCCCATCTTATTGACGGTGAAGAAATAATTGCATTTTTTACATAAATACCTTTGTCGGTCTTTGATGATACCACTTTTGACTATGGCATCGTTTTGGCATTTAGGACAGGCTAAAATCTCCATATATATAAATTTTGCATAAATATACTATTTTAGCAAGTATACAAAAACATTATTTATATTTTTTTTACTTCAAAATTGCAGAGTATTCAATTTTATTAGGATTTTATTACAGCATAGCTATAAAAAAGCCAATTTAAAGCAGTTAGGCATTTTCACTACTATTTCTTTCAAAACTGCTATGGTATCCAACATAAAAAGTACTATTGGTATCATTCTTGTGTAGTCAATAAGAAGTGATACCTAAAAAAAATGTATCTTTGATTACCTACTTAATTTAAAATTTATGAAAGCACATACACTTTACTTCTTAGTTTTTTACCTATTTATATTAGGCAAAGTAACAGCACAAGGTTTTGTTGAAAAAGATGTAACAGGCAATTGGATTGTTACTGAAGTTACCTCTACTAAGGCAAATAACGAAACCCAATTAAAAGTGGTAGCAGGATTTAAGAACAGTACGTTTATCTTTAATGCTGATCATAGTTTTATTTTGCAAACACAAGATAAATCAATTTACATGACTATGTTGGCCCGTCAATTGCTAAAAGCACAATGGCAATTTACCGATGCTACAGATGAGGTATCGATTGGGACTCCACAAAATCATTTTAGTATTTTAAAAATACAACTGGAACATAAAGGCGATTCCACTTTATTTAATCTAGAAGAAAGTGGCATTGGATTGGTTGTTCAAAAAAAATAATCACTTATTTATACTATACTATCAATACTATATTCTAAGAAAGTAGTTTTACTATGAGAATTTATATTCCATTTGCGTTAGTCCCTTTATTTTTTTGCTATTTGTTTTATTTAGCTTTTATAAAAAAGGAGTTGAAACAGAACTTGTCTACCGTGGTCTATCCCGGATTATTCTTTATTACTACCTGGGTGATTTTGTATTACTTTTTAGTTTCCTAGTTATACTAATTTCGATAGTACTTTACTAGTGGTTGCAACATCGAATTATGTTAAATTCATAAAAAGACCTTATTTTACTAGGTTTTAAAAGATTTCTTTACTATCTTTAACCATATAATACCACCACAATATTTAAACAACCTAATCATGGACCAAAATTTTTGGCCTTGTAATACTATTGTTTATGAGATGGATGCGTATGACTAAGATCACTTATTTAGGCTTCTATACTGCCTTGGTTGTACTTGTATTTCTGAGCATCTTTTCTTTTTTATCCTTTAAACAAAATAACGATAATGACCGTTGGGTTAAGCAAACCTATGACATTATGAATACTAGTAGCCAATTATGGTCTACCATAAAAGATGCTGAGACTTCCCAAAGGGGCTATATCATAACAGGAGACGCTACTTTTTTAGTGCTATTAAATGCCTCCATCCAACAACATGACTCACTGGTAAAGAATCTCAAATTATTAACTCAAGACAATACGCTACAGTACAAAAGAGTTAGAAATATTGAGCAGTTAATCCATAAGAAATATGCTTGCATCGATAAGAACGTAGCGATTCGCCGCAACTATGGAATACAAAGAGCCATAGAAAACATTACTAAGTGCCATGGAAAAGTTATCATGGACAGCCTAAGAATGCAATTTAAAAAATTTGACCAAGAAGAGGCTCGATTGCTTCGAAAACAATCCTTAAAAAAAGAACAATCGTACCACAACATCAAAGTAGTTTTATTTATTGGAGTCGTCTTTATTATTTTTATTTTCTTATCTACTTTTTTTTCCCTCATTAGACAGATAAAATACCGAAAACGTAATGAAGGGGCTCTATTTATTCAAAACGATTGGTTTACACAAACCCTTATCAGCTTAGGAGATGGCGTGATTACCACTGATGTGGATGGCGTGATCACGATGATTAATAAAGCTGCCTGTTTCATCACTGGGTGGGGAATGTATGATGCTATAGGCGAACCTATTGAAAAAGTATTTCATATTATTAATCCATTAACTGGGGAACGAACGATGAATCCTGCCCTTGCCGCACTTGAAAAAAAGAACATTGTACTGTTGGAAGAAAACACTATGTTGGTCAAAAAAGAGGGTAGTCGCATATTCATTGATGATAGTGGTGCTCCCATACACAATAAAGAAGGAGAGATAATTGGGTCTGTATTAATTTTTCGAGATATTACAGAAAAGAAAAAAGCGATAGAAGAACGCGATTTATTTTACAACCTTTCTATTGACCTTATTGGAATTGCTTGTGTTGATGGTTATTTCAAAAATGTAAATCCTGCTTTTGAAAAAACACTGGGCTACAGTACTGAAGAATTTTTATCCCACAGTTATTTGAATTATATTCATCCTGAAGACCTTGAAAAAACTACTATAGAAGTTACTAAATTGGCGAACGGAGAAGCTTCCACTGATTTTGTAAATCGCTATCTATGCAAAAATGGACATTATAAATGGATAGAATGGAATGTAATACCCGTGGGTGAATTATTGTATGCCACTGGAAGAGATATCACTGAACGTAAAAAAGCAGCTGAAGCCATCGCTGCTACCTTTAATAAATTCTACCAAGTTTTAGAATCAACACCTGTATCCATCGTAATAACAGATACCATTAC
>CANFZC010000036.1 GCA_947451475.1 Flavobacteriaceae bacterium
ATAGCCGCTCCGGGTTCCAAGCGCGATACCAGAGTGTCTCGCCTAAGCTGCCACAGTTTGCCTCCCAAACCCTTGGCTCTATAATCGGGATGTACTATAAAGAAGCCCATAAAGCCAAATTTACCATCATAGGAGACAATCGAGCCGCCACCAAGTAAGGTGTCGTCGTCAAAGTAGCCATAGTAGCCTTTAGGATCGGCAGCCCAAAACAAGGCGGCGTCCTGCAAACCAGGATTCCAGCCTTCACGGGCAGCCCAGCCAACTAATACTTCAAACTCGGGATAGCGCAAGGGTCTAAACGTTACCATAGCATCCATAGGGTTATTGATTTTGGAATAAGTACAACAAAGCAGTAGCCATTGCTTCCGTAGCCACGGGAATGGCATTCTCATAATCAGGGGCAAAGCGCGCACTATGCAACGACGGTATCCCCAAAGAATCTTTTAAGTAGGCTTCTTTCTGGCTTTTGCTCAAAACGCCTAGCCAAATTAAATAACTCGGGATCGTATTTTGCTTGCTGTAAATCCCAAAGTCTTCTCCAATCATCGTGGGAACCACGGGCACCAAATCAAAGTGGACCCCCAATACCTTCTTCAAGGAGGCACCCAAAGGCACCGAATTAAACACGGGCGGTATCGACATGTCCAGTAAATCGTATTTCGGAAGTTGGCTCGATTCCATACCAGCGGCAAGGGCCAACTGGTCGCCTATGGTTTTCAAGCGCTGTAAAATAAGGGCCCGACTCTCAGGCGAGTAACTGCGTATAGTAAGCTTCAAGGTGACCTCACTCGGAATCACATTGCCTATTGTACCGCCATTGATAGCGCCTACGGTAATCACTGCAGGGTCGCTAGGCGGTAGGTTCCGACTCACTATTGTTTGTATTTCGGTAATGTATTGGGCCGATAGTAGGATAGGATCAATCGCCTTTTGAGGCTCCGCACCGTGTCCGCCCTTTCCATAAAGCGTAATGTTCATCATGTCCACCGCCGCCATAGCATAACCGTCGCAAAAGCCCAGTTGCCCCACTTCCAACGAAGCGTTGTTATGGAAGGCCAATTGCTTATCGGGCGTCGGAATAAGACGCCATGCTTTAGACGCAAAGAGTCCTTTCGCACCTTTGCCTACTTCTTCGGCCGACTGTGCGACGAGAACCAAGGTACCTTTCCATTGCTTCTTTCGGGCAATCATGGTTCGGGCCACATTCAGCCAAGTACTCATGTGAATGTCATGTCCGCAAGCATGCATCACGGGCGTCTGCACATTGTCTTTCAAAACCGTTTGGGTACTGGCAATGGCTAAACCCGTTGCTTCTTTCACTGGCAATCCATCCATATCCGTGCGGTACAATAGCGTGGAACCCTTTCCATTGCGCAGTATCGCGGCAAAACTGTGGTAACCCAACGAGTCTACTATCGTATACCCCATAGCGCTAAGCTTGTTCTTTAAATAGGCCGCCGTAGCCGTTTCTTGCGTACTCAATTCGGGTTGTTGGTGCAAATGGATATACCATTCCAAAGCGTCTTTTTGATGCACCAGGTCACTAAGTGTAGCGTTGTTCTTTTGTCCGAATACCAAAGTGGTAGTGGCAAAGAATAGGGCTATGAAATGAGAGGTTCTATTGGGATTCATTTTTTGGTAATTTGGTTATTCGGTTATTCTGTTATTCGGTTATTCGGTTATTTGGGGATTTGGTTATTTGGGGATTTGGTTTTTGGGTTGCTGTTATAAATCGAAGAAGAAGAATAACACTGCTGCCCAGGTCTTTTTTACACCTTTGGCGTAGCCTAACGTACTGTAGCTTTTGTTTTGCACGGTGCCATCGTCTTTGATATATCCTAAGGTGCTGTAGCTTCGGTCTTGCACGGTGCCGTCGCTTTTTACGTAGCCTACGGTGGAGTAACTTTTGTCTTGTATGGTACCATCGCTTTTGATGTAGCCTATGGTGCTGTAACTTTTATTCTGTATAGTGCCGTCGCTTTTGATGTATCCAATGGTCGAATAGCTCTTATCCTGCAACGTTCCGTCGCTTTTTATATACCCTGTAGTACTGTAGTTATTGGATTGGATGGTTTGTGCCGATATTGGGAGCCCTGCCAACAAAAGCAAAGCAAAAAAGAATAGTTTTTTCATGGTAGTACCTACATTAAATTCTAAAGTGCTAAAGTAAAAAGATTTTTTGTAACAAGATTGCAAACCGTCATGAGTGGCAACCTAAGGGTCATGAAATGCCACTATAGAAGGGTCTAGAAGTGGGTTTTCCCAAATTTTATTATCTTTGCACTTCCCTCGCTGCGGATGACCGTTATGGGGCCAATAAAGAAATCCACTTAATGAAAAAATACCTCTTGATCCTATGGGGTGTGATGGCCATGAGCTTTTACACCAGCAGTACTTACGCTACTCCTAGTACAGCAACCGCTTGTGTGGCACCAACCGCGCAGGCGACGACACTGTCGTTTCTAAATACCTACAGCGATAATTCCTTTGCCCGTTTTGTACCCACCACTGCCGATGGGTATCTAGTGCTGTTAAGTACTGCTACGACGCTAACCGCTACACCGGTAAACGGAGTGCATTATGCTATTGGGGACACCCTCAATACGGCGAAAGTAATCAGCTCTTCATGGGAAACCGGAGTGCAAATCTATAACCTAAACCCGTCTTCAACCTACACCGTTTTTGTATTTGCTTACAACAACACCGATTGTGTAGAAGACATTATGTACAATACCAGCAGTCCGCTAACGGGAACGTTTACCACCACTGCGGTGTCGCCCTACCAACCGACGGCGCAACCAACCAACCTGACGTTTACAACCACCGAAACATCGGTTTCTGGTTCGTTTACACCCTCGAGTAATGATAATTATGTCGTGGTAATGGCGACGGTGCCCAACTTATTAGCGACTCCCATAGACCATTACATCTACAGTGTAGGAACCGCTATCGGTAGCGGAACGGTCATCAGCAATGGGTCGGCGACGACCTTTAGCGCACAGAATCTAACGCCCAATACCAACTATTACTTTTTTGTTTTTGCCTATGCCAATGCCTCCTGCAACTGCGTAGGGGTATACCGCTCCAATGACCCACTAACCAATGCGGTAACTACCGTTAAGCCCACTTGTGTGGCACCGTCGAGCCAAGCCACAGCATTGTTATTTAATACGCCTACCAGTACCGCCGTTACAGGTTCCTTTACCCCATCTACCGGCGATGAGTATCTAGTAATATACAGTACTTCGGCGACCTTGTCTGCACTACCCGTAAACGGAGTGATTTACACCACAGGCACCACACTGGGCAACGGACAAGTCATCTCGGCAGGTAATGAAGTAGCCTTCAATGCGACGGGACTCAGCAGCGGAACCAAATACTATTTTACCGTATTCGCCTATAACAACCAGCAATGCAATAACGGCCCAGTTTACAATACGACCACACCGCTAACGGGAAACATTACTATAGCTTCAACCACCCTACAATACTTCTTCGGTAACTTCCACTCCCACAGTGAATACAGCGACGGAACGGGATTACCCTCAGGGGATTTTGCCTACGGGGACGCAGCCGAATGCATGGATTTCTTAGGGATAAGCGAACACAACCACGTGAGTGCCGGTATGGCGTTGGCCAACTGGAGTCTGGGGCGTGCACAAGCCGCTGCAGCGACCACCTCCACCTTCCTAGCCTTATACGGAATGGAGTGGGGGGTTATCTCAGGGGGCGGACACGTGATTATTTATGGGGTGCCCGACTTGCTAGGATGGGATCCCGGACAATACAATACCTTCGTTGCTAAGAACGATTATATCGGTACGGCGGGAGTCTTTCCGGTGATTAATAGCTACGGAGGGAACGCCTTCTGTACCTTGGCTCATCCTAACAATACCGACTATCAAGGCATCATGACGACCTACAACGCAGCAGCCGATAATGCCATCGTAGGAACCGCCGTAGAGAACGGACCTTCTACGTCTACCAATACTACCTATAGCGACCCACCGGCTTCTATGTCGTACCTGAGTTTCTTCCGCAACATGTTGGCCAAAGGCTACCACCTAGGACCAACCATAGACCACGACAATCACAATGTAACCCACGGTCATACCACCAGAGGTAGAACGGTGGTCTTGGCGTATAACCTAACCGAGAACGATATCCTGGATGCCATGCGCCACATGCGCTTCTATGCCAGTGAGGATTGTTCAGCCCTAGTAAATTATAAAGTGAGTAACAACGTAATGGGGTCTACACTAGCCGCGGCAACGGCTCCCGTAATCACCGTGTCAGCGACGACCTCTAGTCCAATTACCTCCATCAAAGTATATATGGGAGTACCCGGCAGTGGCAGCGCCGCAACGATACTAAACAGCACCACCAGCAGTACGTTGACCTACACCGATAATGCCCTCGCCACTGGAAGCACCCGTTACTACTACGTAGACATCACCGAAGCCGACGGCAAACGCATTATTACAGCACCCGTGTGGTACACAAAAACGCCTTAGGCGTTTTTGTGAGTTATGAGTTATGAGTTATGAGTTGGGATTTGGGGATTTGGTTATTTGGTTATTTGGAATTTTGGAATTTTGGAATTTGGAATTTGGAATTTTGGAATTTCACCCTTCCTACAGGGTACCGCCTAATTAAAAAAAAATCCCTACCTTAGCTATATCTACTGATATAAGCCCAATGGTCGTTAAAAGAACATATCCCAAAATCGTCCTGTTGATATTCTCCTCGAGTATCATCTTTATCATCCTGTATTTCTCGCTATACTACTACACCATCAAGGTCGAGAAGCAAGTGCATGCCGACTCAGAGCAGCAGTTCCAAAGTCAAATAAGTCAGTTGCTCGAGATGAACGCTAAACCTACCGAGGTGTATATTAATACCGACACCAATTGGGATGAGTTTGTCGCCTTCATTAAGAATAAAGACATTGCATGGTACGATAACATCATTGCCAAGGAACTCAGTATCTACAAAGCAGATTATATGGGGGCCTACGATGCCCAAAAGCAATTGGTGACCAACACCACCACCCCTAAAATAAATGCCACCGTTCCCATCCCGCCACAAGCCATGACCGATTTGGATAAGAAAGGCTTGAGTCGGTTTTTTATTGCTACTCCCCACGGTGTGGCCGAAGTCTTTGGGGCTGCCGTGCATCCTTCCTTTGACCTCCACAAGGATAAAACCCCACCCAGTGGCTACTTTTTTGTCGTGCGCTTACTAGACGAGTCCTACATCGAAAGCATGGAAAAACTGACGGGTTCCCACATTACCCTAGCCAAGACCTTCAAAGAACCAACATACAATCCCAATACGATTGTGACCGAAATCATGTTGACCGATACCGAGCAACAAACCGTGGGTTGCCTCTATTTTGACCGCAAATTTGAAGTGTATTTTGAAAATACGACCACCATACTGTATTTGATTATTTTCACCTTCATCATCAACTTATTGCTGACCTTAATTCTAACCCGCCATTGGCTATACTATCCGCTGTACTTAATTCGCAACGTGCTCGAAACGGGTAGTAAAAAGTCGATTGGCGAACTTCAGAACACCACGGGTGAATTCCGCTACATCGGTAACTTGTTTGAAGAAAACAACAAGCACAAGAAAGAACTGATCAATGCCAAGCTCAAAGCCGAAGAAAGCGACCATTTGAAGTCGTCCTTTTTGGCCAACTTGTCGCACGAAATCAGAACTCCCATGAATGCGATTAATGGGTTTACTGACTTGCTGATGACGACCCAACTAACCGATAGCGAGAAAACCGAATACCTGCAAGTCATTGACAAGAGCGGGAAGAACTTGGTGTCCATTATAGACGATTTGATTGAGATGTCTAAAATTGACTCCAAGCAAATTGTACCCAATTATGCCAGCGTTAATCTACTTACCTGCATGCAGGAGGTCTACAATACCGTCAAGATTACGATACCCAAAACCAAAGAGGTCTCTCTGTTGCCACCCGTAATCACGGTTCCGCCGCTCCGCAACATCATCACCGATGAGACCAAACTCAAACAGGTGTTGACCAATCTAATTACCAACGGCATCAAATACACCGAAAAAGGTACCGTGACCTTTGGCGTCAAATTAAGCGAAAGAAACAAAATCATACGGTTTTATGTGAAGGATACCGGACAAGGGATTTCACCCGAGAACCAGCAATTTATTTTCGACCGTTTCAAACGCATTGATACCGACTTGGCCATACGCGAAGGAGGACTGGGACTAGGATTAGCGATTTCAAAAGCCTATGTCGAATTGTTGAAAGGGGACATCAGCCTGACGTCTAAAGTAGGCAAAGGCTCGGAGTTCTCGTTTACCATTCCGTTTGAATACGACCGAGTACCCACTATTCCGGATACTCCTTTGGTGACCCAAAGCGAAGTCCACGACAACAAATCTGCCACGGTTCTCATCGCCGAAGACGACAACATCAACTTCTTGCTCCTCCAAAAGATCATGAAGCTGCGCGACTATACCATCATCCGAGCGACCAACGGACAAGAGGCGGTAACCATCTGCCTAGAAAACCCCGATATTGCCATTGTCCTAATGGACATCAAAATGCCGGTCATGAATGGATTCCAAGCCCTTGAAGTCATCCGCGAATTCCGCCCCAACTTGCCCATCATCGCCCAAACGGCTTACGCCTCCAAAGAAGACGAAGAACGCATCTTCGCAGCTGGCTTCACCAATTACATCACCAAACCGCTGAATAAAGAACGACTTTTTGCGATATTGGAGGGAATTGTTCGATTGTAGGGATTTGGTAATTTGGTAATTTGGGGATTTGGTAATTTGGTAATTTGGTTTGAGTTTCTCCGCTTCGCTTCGTTAGTCGTCTGGTCTTAGGACGAGGCTCTTGTCGCTCACCACACTGTCATGCCGACGCAGGAGGGACCACATCAACTTGAGCAGGTATAAGTGATATGCTCACAAGAATACCTAAACTACAGTCCTAATTGCAAAGTTTTTTAACATTCAGATAATCCTCATCGGCTTCAAAATGTTTATTGCTTTCTACTTTTAATTCCTGTGCTTTCGCAAAGCTCTCACAAGCTTTGGCTTTGTTCCCCATTTTCTGGTATATTTCCGCTTGGTTTAAATACCCCATATCATAGTCTGCTTTAATGGCTAAGGACTTTTTTATATCGGCAAGTGCCTTGTCCAGTTGATTCAAATCAACATATAAATTGGCGCGGTTGTTATAGATGATTTGCAAGTCAGGTGCATCGGGAAAGTCCTTCAGTAAGCGTTCATAATCCAATAAGGCCTCCTGCTTTAAATCAAGTTGCTTTTTTAAGTTAATTAAATTAGCCAACGATTTAAAATCCTTAGGATTTAAGGCCAATTGTTTTTCCATATCGCTCATGGCTTCTCGGTATTCTTTTTGCATGATATACGAGTAAGCTCTATCAAAATAAATATCATTATAATTGGGGTCTTTTTCGATGATGGTGGTATAATCAGCTCTAGCGGCTTCAAATTCATCCATATCCATATAAGTATTTGCCCGCGAATACAGTATATCCAGATTGGCGTATAATTCATAAGATTTGCTGTAATCCTTCAGAGCCAAATCAAATTTACCTTGTTGGCGGTATACCGTACCACGATTAGAATAAGGACTGGATAAATTAGGGTCTTTGGCGATGGCTTCATTAAATAAGCTGAAGGCTTTTTCAAGTGCTCCTTTTTTTGCAAATTCAATTCCTTTGGTATTCAGTTCTACGGCAGTTTGCGCCTGTGCCCAGTTGCCCATTACTAGTACAGCAACTATAAGTGTAAATTTCAATTTCATTCGAAAGTGTTTAAGATCATGTTACTTTTTTGAACCCTAAATATAGGCTATTTTTCCTAAGAAAAAAGAAAATAGTATTGTAGTTAGTTACTTATTTCTTGCTTACTGCGCTGCGCTTGTGGTGGATTTGTGGATTTGGTTATTTGGTTATTTGGGGATTTAGCTGCGCTCCATTCTTCTCGGCTTGGGACGAGGCTTGTGGCAGGTTTTCACTTTAAAGTTTACTGCCCTTTACTCAGACATCTTCCTTCAAGTGGGTAGACTTTGCGGAGTGTGAACCCTTACTCAGTTTTTCTTCCTTAAGCCGTGTTGAAAGCAATAACCCCATTATGAATCCGCTGATTAAGCCGCCAACATGGGCAACGTTATCCACATTGCCCACCAGTCCCATAAGCAGACTATAGCCTGCAGAGATACCGGCAATCATTAAGAAAACCTTGTTGATTTGAGGTGGGGTTACTTTCATCACTGGTAACGCCAGCATAAAGCCATATAAACCAAAAATAGCTCCCGAGGCACCTACCGTATTGGTTTGGTCGTGCCAATACATACTCGCGATCCCTGCGCAAATACCACTGATCATATAGACCATTAATAAACGCCATTTGCCTAGCAGTGGCTCTAAAAACAAACCAACAATATAAAGACTTAGCAGATTATTGGCCATATGCATCACTCCGCCATGTAAAAACATATAGCTAATCAAGCGCCACCATTCCTGCTGTTGCAAAACCGCTATTTTGTATAAGGAACCCCAGCTAATTAACTCAATACCATTAAAAGAGATGAAGCCTAAGCCCTCAAAAAACATAGCCACAAATACCAAAATATTAGCATACAGCAGTAGCGGAACTACATAAAAACCTTCATGAGGAAGCATCCATTGGTAGTTTTTCTTCCAACCTTTGGCTTTATCTCGGGCTACTTTTCGGTTGACGGTTTTTAATTCTGAAGCCGTTTTTAAACGGAAGCAAAGTAAGAGGAGGGCAAATGATAGTAGCGCTATACCCGAAGATTTGAATATCCAACCCAATTTGCCACCATTGCGATCAGCAAAATTACCTTCACAGGGTTTTAGCAATACGTCAACCCCATCGCGGCTCCATCGGTTTAAACTGGCGGCATGACCATAATATTTAGCGTTATCGCCATGGCTAATGCGTTCCAAATAGGTAAAGGGAAACTGTTCCAATCTGAATTTTTGTTCGCTTTGTTTTAAAAATTCTTCATAAGCGGCCTTTTTGGCTACATCCGATTTATAATTGCTGACTTGGCCGGTATATCGAGTACAGAGCCAGTAATGGGTCGTGCCTGCCACTGTATCCTTTGCGGTTCTCAATATGGGTACGACCGTATAAAGCATGAAATCCATATACTGATTGTTCTTACCACTCGTTTCTATGTCTACTTTGGAACTAACCTCTTTTTTATAAAAATAATAGGTGTCAAGGCTATAATATTTGGTCTTTGGCAGCGAATCTATTTCGCTAATGTTGTGCAAACGGGTTAGGGTTCCAGTAGCGGTTGACAAATAAAACTGCGCAATGATAGTGGGAATGGCAATTCCCATAGCAGCTAAAAAATAAAAGAAATCAGAACCTTTCTCTTTATTAAAATATAACCGCCGGATGCCTGGACGAAGTACCGTTAAGACTAACAAAAAAGCAACCGCCACAGGGGCTACAAACAAAATAATAAAATCATCTACCTTGATCCATTCTAGGATAATAACGAACAACCAATTAAGAAACGTATAGCCTAGCAGCGAAAGAACAAGGCATACTAAAAAAGGAAGAAAGAGATAACGGAGTTTGGTAAAATAAGGGTTCATCTTTTTATTTAAAAAGTAAATATAAAAAAATACCGCTACTTTTCAAATGAGATTGATAACTGCCACTTTTTGGTTATTTGGTTATTTGGTTATTTGGTAATTTGGGGATTTGGGGATTTGGTTATTTGTGGATTTGGTTATTTGTGGATTTGGTTTTTTAGCTGCGCTCCATTCGTCTCGTCTTAGGGCGGCACTTGTGTCAGGTTATGCGTGGTTATAAATTCATCTAGTAGGTACATAATAGTAGCTACTGGTAATAAGTTAATGTGGTTTCCTTCTATTAGTCTTCAAGTTATAACATCGCCACGCGAAAGATTCGCGCGGTAGCGGAGGTATACTGACATCCATTCGAAAGCTTTCACTTAATTACATAAAGTATTTTTTTCTGAAATTGCGGTGATTTTGCCCTTTATTTACCGCAATAATGCGGTGATAATAGTAAATAAGCACCGCAAAAGTGCTTGTTTGCGGTAAATAAGGTTTATATTTACCGCAAAAATGCGGTGTTATGTACATTCATCAAAGAAAAGATTGGACAAAATTTACTTGGGATGCAGCCGTAATTACGCCTCTGCTTGGTCAGGTTAGGCATAAACAAGGCAAAATACTTGGCGTGATGCAAGTGCTTGGGTTTCGACTGCAGGAGGAGACGGTGCTTAAAACGTTGACTTTGGATGTAGTGAAGTCAAGCGAAATAGAGGGTGAACAACTGAACCCGGAACAAGTGCGTTCTTCTATTGCTAGACGATTGGGAATTGAAATTGCTGGTGCTGTTCCTGCCGAACGAAATGTTGAAGGTGTAGTAGAAATGCTATTGGATGCTACGCAACGGTATGATGCGCCCTTAACTGACGAACGCTTATTTGGTTGGCATGCGGCGCTTTTTCCAACCGGCCGAAGTGGTATGTATAAAATAAAGACGGCGGCCTGGCGCGATGAGGCGATGCAAGTAACTTCTGGACCAATGGGAAAAGAAACGGTACATTTTGAAGCCCCCAATGCCGATAGGGTCGCTGCAGAGATGGATTTGTTCTTAGAATGGTTTAATGCTGATCAAGATATTGATCCCGTGCTTAAGGCTGCTTTTGCGCATTTATGGTTTGTTACCATACACCCTTTTGAAGATGGTAACGGACGTATTACGCGTGCGATAACCGATATGCAATTGGCTCGTGCCGACCAAAGTAAACAACGATTTTATTCGATGTCTGCGCAAATACAGGCAGACCGGAATCGCTATTATGAAATCCTAGAAAGCACACAGAAGGGGGATTTGGATATCACTCCGTGGCTTGAATGGTTTCTTACTTGTTTGTTGCACGCTATGGCACAGACGGATTACACGATCTCCCTGACCTTAAAGCGTGCTCAATTTTGGGAAACGCATCGAACAAGGGTCTTTAACTCACGTCAACAAAAAATGCTACAATTGCTGCTTGATGACTTCTTTGGCAAATTGACTGTTTCTAAATATGCCAAAATAACAAAAGTATCTACAGATACATCTCTTAGGGATATTCAAGATCTTATGACTAAAGGGATTCTAACTCAAGAAGGTAGCGGTAGAGGGACTTCATATAAGCTTGTTGTGCTTTAAGTTTTTAGTTTTTAGTTTTTAGTTGGGATTTAGCTTCGCTCCGTTCGCCTCGTCTTAGGACGAGACTCGGGTGGGGATTTGGTAATTTGGGGATTTGGTAATTTGGTTATTTCGCTGTCATGCTGACGCAGGAGGGACCACATCAACTTGAGCTAGTATAAGTGATAAGTTCAAAAGAAAATAACTTGTTATCCCTGCTAAGACTGCTCCTTGCGACTGCTTCCCGGTTGCTCCTTTACCCATAGCTTTTAAGTAAACAAGTAGTCAATCCTCCGACCGTTCATAGGTAAAATCTTTCCTTACTATTGCACAGATAAGCAAACTTACTATATTTGATATCATAAATGGTAGGTACGCTAGCCTCTAGATAACGCATTATAATGGATAAGAAGAAAATCACGGTTGCGATAGGAGAGGCCATAAGGCAAGGCAAATACCTGGACATCACGTACAAAAATAGAGAGGACAAGGTTCACCGTTTTTGGATTTCCATTTTGGACATATACGGTAATGATAAGATTGTAGTCGATATGTTTAATACCATGATCGACGAGTCTTTACTCAGAAAGACGATATCCATTTCAAGCATACAATCGGCAGAGCTACTAAAGTTTTCCCATTATGATGTACCGCCACATTTAATCAATAAGCTCAATGAAGATGACAGTTTGCTGGTATACGAGTTTGATCGCTACAACAACAATATCTTAAACTATTACTTAGAATGCCACAAGGTCAATAACGACCCGTTTCTGCATAAAACGCATCTAATACCCGAGATTGAATTAGAAAACTTAGTAGAACAAAGTCCGTACCCCCTTTCCAATGAGCAACAAAAGCAAATCATCAAGGAAATATACCATAATGATTATAAAAATTATAATGATTACAAACTGGCGCTTAGCGAATTTTCGATTGAATTACCTTCTAGAGGAAAGTTTGTGGTCGCCTATCGGGAGTTGACCTATGACCCTGTGAAGAAAACATTACTGATAGGGAAATCCACCCAATTCAACTCCAATTTTTATATTAAAGACATTAAATATTCCTTGTCCTATTACACTGATTTTAGTCCGGCTGATTTTGAAGAGCAGTACTTGAAAAATAAGGCAGAAGTAATCGAATTTCTTGGTGAAAGTTTTAAATCAGGAGAGTTACTAAATACCTTGCCCGAAATAGTGGTATTGGGCTACAACAAGATTGATATAGGTCCTATTTTTGATCGCATCAATACCGAGCATGAAAAGCAAGAAATGCAAATTCCTTTAAAGGCATTTTTTAAAAATTCCTCGCTCTTAGATCGAAAGAATAGGAAAGAACCGCATATTGTTTTGTACGACAAAAACGTAAATATTGACCAGCTGCGCACGATTTACAATTCCTTGAAATATCCCGTGACTTATGTTCAAGGACCGCCTGGAACAGGAAAAACGCAAACCATTTTAAATATCGTAGTCAATTGTTTGACCAACAATAAAACGGTACTCATTAGCTCCAACAATAACATTCCTATAGATGGTATCAAAGATAAATTGACCATAGGGAAGTACCGCGACAAAGAGATTATACTTCCGTTTCTGCGGTTAGGCAATAAACAATGCTCATTAGAGGCTTTACTGACTATTAAAAAGCTATATGAGTATACAACGTTCGATGAGCCCAAAGAAACTTTATTGCACAACATAAAGGAGAATTCGAAGGAGAAAAACAAACTGTTACTGCTCAAATTGCAGCAGTACGAAGAGCGAACCGATTTAGAACAGAACTTAGAGTTTATTAACGGACTGCTAGCGAAAGGCAAGTATTGGCTGCTAGAACAAGAAAGAGAAAAGTTGGTTAACAAAATCAATTCGATTCCCATTACTACGGATGACGAGATTAAAGGCATCTTCGAAATTATTGATGGTAATTATAGCCTGCTGCAGTTTTTTTATTTTGAGTCGTTGAAATACATCAAGCGATTAAAAACTAAGGAGTACCTCGAACTTATCGAAATTCTATTCATTGAAGAAGAAAGCGAACAAATAAAAACGTTTAACGCTTGGCTAAGTGATGACCGAAATATGGAAAAATTGACCAAAGTTTTTCCTATTATACTAACCACGAATATTTCATGCCGACGCTTAGGACAACATTTTAAGTTTGATTTGTTGACCATGGATGAAGCCGGGCAATGTGAAATTCCTACTAGTTTAATTCCGATTTCAAAATGTAAAAACATGGTACTGATAGGCGATACCAACCAGTTAAAGCCCATCGTAGTTGTTGAACGAGAGAAAAACGAAAAACTACTGAAAGAGTTTCAAATTGGACCCGAGTATGATTATTGCGAGAATTCTATACTCTCAACCTTTAAAAAAATAGATAGCATTTCCAGAGAAATTCTATTGAGTTATCATTACCGTTGCGGCCATAAAATTATTAATTATTCCAACAAACGTTTTTATGACCACCGCTTAAATTTAACCGCGGTAAAAAGCACTGGAACCGTACAATTACTTTCGGTAGAAAATGTCAATCAAAAGCATAAAAATGGCCAACTAGAAGAGGCCGTGGCTATTGTAGATTATATCAAAAACAATCAATTATCCGATGTTTTTATTTTAACGCCATTCAGGAATCAAGAAGAGGTTCTCAATCATTATTTAAAAGAAGCTAAACGAAGCGGCGCGATAGATGCCTCGGTGAATTGTGGTACGATACACAAAGTACAAGGGCAAGAGAATAAAACCATCATCATTTCCACCGCATTGTCCAAAAATACTGCTGCTAAAACCTATGATTGGATTAAAAATAACAGTGAGTTATTAAATGTTGGCGTTACCCGAGCCATCGAAAATTTATTCGTCGTAGTAGACCCAAAGGCCATTGATGTTTTATCAAGGAAAGATGACGACTTATATGCCTTATACGACTACGCTAAATCGAATGGAACCACAGCCATTTCGCAGAGTGCCGTCAATAAATTAACCATTGGTTTTTCCAACAATTCGCTGTTTGAAGATGAGTTTTATAAAACGATGCAACATTATTGCTCATTAAAAGATACCCGATTCCGTAGAAATGTAAAGATCGTCGAATTATTCCCTGAAGAACGCAATAACTCCCTAGTCAATAAAAAAGAATTAGACGGTGTGCTTTTTGAAAATAATATACCCAAAGTAGCTTTTGAAATCAATGGTCGAGAACACTATCGTGATAAAAGAACCATCAATTCCGATACAATTAAAATGCAGTTTCTCGCAAGCAAAGACGTTAAATTGCTAATGATTCCAAATCAATACGTGAAGCATTATGAATTTATACGGGAATTGATTAATAAGTTTAATGGGAATTTATACCAAACAACGCTGTTTGATTATAATGAAGAGGGTTTAGAGGAGCGTTAACTTACTTCCTTCCAAAATCTGCTGGGTTTTCTCCCCAAGCTTTGGTTTCCCATTTTATTAAAGGATTTTCATAGGTATTGTTTTCTAGCCATTTTTCAGCGCGAGCTAACATCTCAAACAATTTCTTGTTTTTTTCACTAGGCGGATGATTGGTTTTTGCTTTTTTATCTTTTACCCAACCCAATGCAATTTTGCTATCGGAGTATATGGGTACTGTCCAACTATGTTGTTTACATAATGCTAAGGCATGCACAATGGCTAAGAATTCAACAATATTATTGGTCCCATCTTCAAAGGGGCCCTTATGAAATAAAGTTTCGTAGGTATCTAGACAAACCGCTTGGTATTCTACGACCCCAGTAGTAATATTCCATGCTCCATCTACCGCTATGCTTTCTTTTATTGGAATGCCTATCTGCGCTAACTTTTCTTTAGGTATTTGATTTATTAAACTTCTTTTCCCAACGAAAAAAGCACTATCACTTTCAAATGCAATTTCGGCCGCTTTTCTTGTATTAAACGATTTAAAGATAGGTGATGGAAAACCATCTGTTTGTTCCTTACAGGCTTCCCATGAATCAAAGACACCAGTCTCCCGACCGTGCCAGACTACATAAAATTTAGGTTGCTTCGCCATAATCTAATATAATATATTCTCCAATTCCCCATCTAATTCTTTAAAGAAGTAGCTAGCTAGTAATGGTTTGCTTGGTGCACTATTGTATACATTGTTATGATAATTATTTGTTGAACTCGTATTGGATGTTTTAGATTCTGAGTTAGGATAAACATAAGTATAGCGTAATTAAAGTTTACTAAACTCCTTTACCGGAATTGTATATTTTACTTTTAAATCTACTATACTTTTAAAAGAAATTTTATCTTCTTCCTTTTCTAAAATCAAGCAAACGCCTAGATAAGGATGTCGAAAGTATTTTTGTTTGGTATCTATAGTTCTTACATCTTCATATAATCGCTTTTTTAGTACTATTGCATTCGAAACTAATGAAAGGCTATCGTTTGTTGATTGTGATAGTAAGCTTACGTACTCTTCAAAATTATTTAATGGAGAATTGAATTTATCAATGATAATAATCAAAGCTAACTCTATTGTCTGCTGCAGCTGCTTTTCATTTATTCCTTTATATATAAGGGAAAGATAAACTATTGAATCAGAAATAGCAGAATTAAAATATTCATCAAATTTAACCTTTCTAAAATCATCATCAGCATAAGTTTCAATTTCATTCCTATTAAATAATGTCGCAAATCCAACAGCCATATCCATAATGTATTTAGCGTAGGAACTTTTTGTGAATTTTTTCCACTTATCAGGTGTATATATTAAATCAGTCGCCTGCAGTTTATCGGATGGTGGGAGATTGAACTCTGTGAAGTTATAAATTACGGTCAGTACTTTTGTAACTACTAAAAATTGGCAAAGGCTAATTTCATTAATTTTATTTAGTCGGTCTCTTGAAATTTTTCCAACTGACAGGGTATAATCAGCTACTAGTTTGTCTGTTTTTTTTAATAATTTAAGGGCTTCAACGTTTGATTTAAGGGTTTGAGTACTTTTTTCAATAATAGGTTTTTCATTTCTTTTTGCTCCTTCAGTAGCAGAAGCCAATTCTTCCTCATCATTAATCACGTCACTATTTTTTTCTGCATTCTCGTAGAACAGCTTACTAAGCATGCCCCAAATCTGAATGACACTATAGGTTTGTGAAATTTTAGTACCAACTTCCTTATTTTTGGATGCCGCTACTGCTTCTTCGTAGGTCATTTCTTTTTTTTGCTCAGCTTCTCTAAAATCATTAGCGCCGACTCTATTGGGCACTTTAACGGTCTCGACTACTTCTCTATTTGTCCTTAAGCTATTTATGTATTCAAGAATTTGAAATTCATTTATTTTTCCCAAATCTAAATCATTCAGTATCCCTCTAATCGTTCTGTTTTCCTTAGATGGGTCAGTGTAATAAAGTTTCTCAATATAATTGATTAAACTTTTATTGGAGATCACTTCGTCCCTATTATTTTGAAGGACAACATAGGTAGGATTTAATTTTAATTCTTGAAATGTAATGCTAAACTGGATCTTGTTTTCAGTCTGTTCAAAAGTACTTCTTTCAAATAACTGGATTCCTAATCCATTAAAGGCCAAAACTTTTAATTCGTTTATATCAAAATTGGTTTTAACATATACCGTCATTCTCAAGTTACCGAGGTCACAACCTAATACTTTTAATTTTATTTGATTATGCACCTCATTTGTGGCTTCTTCAGTTAAAAGGGCAGCTCTAGTATAACCATCAAAATTGTTAATTTTTTTTGATTTACTAATACTTAGTTCTTTAAAATAATTGACTTTAGATGATTTATATAAAGCACCAAACTCTTCATTCAAGCCTCTTTTTTCAGCAGTACCAAAAGCTGCGATGGTTGCATTAGCACTCCCAATCATAAAATATGTAATCCCTTCAGCTTCAAAATTATAAATTTTACTATGCAGTTTTCGATCATATTGATTCTTTCCAGCAATAGATTTTTTACCTCTATCTGTTTCTTCCCAACTGTAAAATGTAATTCTATTACTTTCAGCCATTTTTAAGGGCGGCAGTCCCTTTTCTTTCGGAATATAAACTTCAAGTTTTGCATTTGGAAACTGCATTGCTAATTGCAAAAGCAATGCACCATCTTCATCATAATACGGACAAACAATCTTTATTGTAGTTATGGATTCAACAGGAATTAAAGTAAGGATTTGACTCAAGATCGAGGTTTCATCATTATAGAGTAATGCAATGTCGGTGGTATCATCTAACTTTTGATAGTTGTGCTTTGAAAACTTTTTATCGTTTAAAAGAATGCAGTTTTTGGGAATCAATTCAAAAATGCGTTCCTTCGAATAACCATCTAGACTTTTGGCGAGGTACTGTATATAATTCCAGCCTTCTTGAATAAGGGGAGTTAATTTACTTTCTTTACTATCAGCGTAAAGAGAAGTAAAGGTTTCATGGTTCTTTCCATGACCACCTGGAGTGATGTTGCCTGAACCAAAAACCATCAGTGCCTGTTCATCGCCAATAATAAAATTAATTTTAGGATGGAAAGCACCAGGGCAGTGGATTCCATTAATAGAATAAGAATGTGATAGTTGACTTAAACCAGCTGAATCTAAACCTACAGATTTATCTAGCATTTTGGAATCTACCAAAAGCCCAACATTGGAAACCCATTTCTGCTTTAACACTTTTAATACTTGGTATTCAAAGTGGTGAAAACCAAAAGAAAAACTAGTTAAAATGGCTGAATGGAATTTATTTTTAGAACTAGGTATTTCCTGAAATATCTTTTTTTCCTTCATATGATTACAGTCGGGTTAAGATTGATGTTCCTTCATCTGTCAACTTTCTTTCCTTAGTTATGAGGGATAGATCGCGCATAAAGTTCTCCAATGCCTTTAATCGAGGTGAGGTATGGCTAGGCTCCATAGTTTGTATATGGAATATGATTCCATCTTCTATCATAAACTTTAATAGATTGCCTTCTCCATTTCCCATTTTTCGGTATGCTGAGTTAATGTGGTTATTGAGTAGTATCTTTAAAGCGTCCTTAATAAAAGTTTTAAAATCACAATTTAGTTTTGTTTCAATAAAAATTGAGAAGTTTTCAGAAATTCTTCCTCGCTGGTTGTTTATACCGTACTTATGTTCAAAAGCCTTTATTTTATCAATTCGTGAATAATTACTGTTGTATATTGCAAGCAATAATTGGAATGCTAGTGCTTCTGCTTCCTCATTATTGGAATAATTCTTTACTTTTTCTTCGAGTGCTTCAAGCAATGAAACAACCGAAGATCCACTACTAGCCACTATGTAATCGTTTAGCGTCGAATCTAAAGAAATATTAATATAAAGTTCTTTTGAATTAGAGACTATACGTTCCGTAATCAATTCAATATAGTCATTAAAAACACGTTCTTTATCTCTTAAATCTACTAAAATAGACCAAAAAATAGTTTCCAAAGCAAAATGAATAGCTTCATTAACATAGTAATAAGTCCATCCAAAAGAAGCATTGCCAGATTCTTCTGGATTAAATTCGTTATACTGCCATTTAATAAAACTTCTATTGTCGTAGGCATCATCATCTTGGAAAAGATATTTGAGGTATAAAGAAAGACTTTCCCTTCTTAAGTTGGTTTCGGCACCTAAATCATCCACAAGGTTTACGCCATCAGTACCCATTAGCATTTGAATATAAAAGTTCCATTCGTCAGAATGAACAGGTATATTATTTAAGGCAAAGTCCGCTAATTGCTCGAGGTCTTGCATATCTAATTTCCCGGTTTCAATGATAGTAAGGAATAATTGCTTTTGATTATCTTCAATGTTATTTGCAAAAGCCAACGCAAGTTGTTGACCTTGCTCTTCGATGATAAAAAAGCCTTCACTTTTGATTAGTTTTAAAGAGACCAATGAACCTGCGTAATATTGACCGAGCGCCCCTGAACCGAAATCCCAATACAACTCCCTGTTTTCATTCCCGTTTGATTTATCTGCTCCTTTTGTAATATTATAATAACCTAATTCATCAACTTCTTTTGCATTTCTTTTAGTGTAATCACTACCAATAACACTTTGCTCGTCTGGATGAAGTTGCATCATAATAAACGCCATAATCAGTTCGGCTTTTCTCACATAGAAGTACTGATCCTTATAGGTCTTTTCAGTATTGCTACCATATAGTTCTTGATAGTTTTGTAATACCCACATATAAAAACCATAGTAACGCAAGCGCAAGGTAAGGTTAGTCATTCCAGGCAATAAACGGCTGTAAGTAGATATAGAACTATTTTGAATTCCTAAGGCATCACGACCGGTTATGAATCCGTTGTTTTCTGCCCAAAATGGTTCTAAGTATGATTGTGAAGTGTACATTTTTAGTAATTACAAAGTAAAAGATTAAACTCGTGTTTTGTTATCTGATTGATTTATTTTTTAGTCTAGACAATCATGAGCAACTTATGCCACCATCCCCTTAACAAACACCTCCACAAACTCTTTCATCTTTGCAATGATTCTTTCTCCAATTGTTCGGGCTTGTAGTATACTGGGTCTGTTGTCTAGGCATTGGAAGACTTCGTCTTTTATGGGTTCTCTGCCGCTGTAGATGTAGGCATCTATTAAGGCTTTGAATTGGGCTTTGTCTAGGTGTTCTTCGTCGCAGAGTTTGCCAAGGGCTAAGACTTTTTGCTCTTGCCAAAACTTTTCAAACTCATCGGTAATGTTGTCGCCATCTTTGATGTAGGGTAGGTTTTCTTCAATGAATTTCTGTATGAGTTCTCGTTTGCTTCGCAGTTGGATATCACCACCAAGCAAATCCATGATGGCTTTCTTTTGTGCTTTGGCATCTGAGAAGGTTGCATTTTTCATTTGGGAAAGCAATTTCAAGATGTAGGCTACGTTGATTTGGTCGCGGTGTATTAATTCCAATTCAAAATCAATCTCCTCGAGGATCGATGTTTTTTGTTTTTGCTGGTCTTGTTTTACTTTTTGGTATAAATCTAAGTACTTGCTTTTGTAATCCTCAAATTCTTGTTCGTCGATATCCACATCATTCCAATCAAAATCTGTGTAAGATTGCAGTACATTCATGTTTCGCAACAAGCGTCTGAAGGCTTGCACAAAGAGGGCTTCATAATCCTCGTTTTCCAAGTCGTTAACACTTTGATAAGTAGGCGCAACGTCACGCAATTTTTTTAATGCTTCTTCAAACTCCGCGGCTATCTTCTCATAATCGGGCATTGTAACGACTTCTATGGCCTCTTTATTTGAAAATAGGGTGATAGCCTCATCCGTTGCTTTTTTGAGGTTTCTGAAGGCTAATATGTTGCCTTGGGATTTTTGCTCGCCAAGGATACGGTTGGTTCTTGAATAGGCTTGGATTAAACCGTGCTGCTTCAAGTTCTTATCTACGTATAGTGTATTCACTTTCTTGGCATCAAAGCCTGTAAGCATCATATTCACGACGATGACTAAGTCAAGACGGTCTTGTTCCTGATTAAAGTTTTCTTTTTCGCGGTCTTTTAATCGTTGGCTTATGTTTTTAAAGTAGTTCTCAAACTGCTTGCTGTCTTTGGTGGAAAAACTGGTGCCGTACATTTGATTGTAATCTGAAATATAGCGGTCTAGTTTATCCCGACTATGGCTTGATTTATAAGCCGTTCCTGGTTCGGCAGCCATGTCAAAATCACTGTCGCCTGGCAAGTAATCTTGGGCTTCGTCTGACTCTTCGTTGGTGCCAAAAGTGAAGATGGTAGCTATACGCATATCGTGCAAGCCTGCCTCTTTCTTTTGCTGAAAGTAATCGTAGTATTGAAATACATTGTCAATACTGCTTACCGCTAGTAAGGCCGAGTAATCACGGTTAAAGGTTTTTTGTTTATGGTGGGCGATGATGTAATCTACAATTTTCTCTATACGTTGGGGTGAGTTCAAGACTTCTTGTTTGTCGATATCTTCCACTTCGATATCAATAAACGTATTGCTCTTGTTTTTATATTTTCCTACATATTCAATTCCAAAACGCAAGACGTTTTGGTCTTTAATGGCATCGGTGATGACATATTTGTGCAGGCAATTGCCAAATAAATCTTTGGTGGTGCGCTTTCCCAATTCGTTTTTAGAAGCATTCTCCGCAAATATGGGTGTTCCTGTAAATCCTATTAGCTGGCTCTTGTCAAAGAACTTTGTAATTCGATCATGGGTTTCTCCAAACTGGGAGCGATGGCATTCGTCAAAGATGAATACTATTTTCTTATGGCGCAGTGCTTCTATTTTACCTGAAAAACGGTCGGATACCGCATTGTTCAATTTTTGGATGGTGGTCAAAACCAACTTGGTGTTATCCGTCAATTGTTTGACTAACGACTGGGTGTTATCCGTAACATCCACGCTGTCTTTCTTAAACGCATTGAACTCGTTCATGGTTTGGTAATCCAAATCTTTTCTGTCCACCACAAAGACTACTTTGTAGACCTCTGGCAATTCCATCACGATTTGACTCGCCTTGAAGGAAGTTAGGGTTTTTCCTGACCCAGTGGTATGCCAGATATAGGCATTGTCATTCGTATTTTTAACTTGATTAATAATGGCCTCTGTGGCAAAGTATTGGTAGGGGCGAAGCACCATCATTACTTTATGGGTTTCATTAATCACGATATAGTGCGCTACCATTTTACCCAAATGGGTTGGGTTCAAAAAGGCTGCTGCAAAATCTGGTAGTTCTGTTATTATTTTATTCGATTCATCCGCCCAAAAGAAGGTTTGCTTAACCGACTGCAATTTGTTATTGGCCAAATATTTGGTGTTCACCCCGTTGCTAATCACAAACAGCTGCACATACTGAAACAGTCCATGATTGCTCCAAAACGAATGATTTTGATAGCGGTTAATTTGGTTGAAAGCTTCTTTGATTTCAATCCCGGAGCGTTTTAGTTCGATTTGCACTAAAGGCAAGCCATTGACCAAGAGCGTAACATCATAACGGTTTTTATAACTGCCTTCCAAAGTAACTTGATTCGTTACTTGGTATAAATTTTTATTGCAATCCTCAGTGTTAAAAAAGCGAACATAAAAGGAGGTTCCATCTTCTTTGGTTAACTGAAAACGGTCGCGTAGCATTTTGGCTTTTTCAAACACGTTGCCTTTGGCCAGATGATTCAATATGGCATCAAACTCTTTAGCGGTAAAGGTGGTTTCATTAAAAGCTTCCAACTGTCGTTGCAAATTAGCCACCAATGCCGAACCATCTGCAATAGTTACAGATGTATAGCCTAGTCCAACCAATTGCTGGATTAAGTTACTTTCTAATTTTGCTTCTGATTGGTGTGCCATCTACCCTTTATTAAATTTATCATCAATCCATTTTGATGGATTGTCCTCTATATATTTTTGAATAATATCAAATTCTTTAGAATCGCGAATAATATGATCATGAAATCGCGGTTGCCAACCAAATTTATCCGTTGTCGTTCCCGTTGTCGTTCCCGTTGTCGTTCCCGTTTCCGTTCCCGTTTCCGTTCCGATTCCCGTTGTCGTCGTAGAGACGCGATGCATCGCGTCTCTACGGGAATAAATGGTAACCGCCGATTTGAATCCCCGTATTATTGAACCCAAATTTTTTGATTGTGGTCCAAATTTATTTTTGGAATCAGAATTATGGGTATTAAATTCATTGTCACCTATAATTAATATTCCATGAAAATGATTCGGCATTACAACAAAATTACCTAAATCCAAATTCATATCTGGACGTAATGCTATCGTTTTCAACCATTCCTCTTCAACCTTTTTTCCTAAATCATTCAATATCATTTTGTTTTCAACAATCTCCCCAAAATAATGTTCTCTGTTTTGGGTACAAATGGTAATAAAATAAACACCACAAGAACCATAATCCCAATTTTGCAATCGGGCAGAAAGAATACGATATTTATTTTGAAATTTTTTCATATTTCATTTAATCTATCATTTATCATTCGCCGCATTTATGGTGCGGACGCCAATTGGAATATTCATTTTTGCAATAATCATTATCCATTCCGAATTTCCATTCCCGCACCGTAGAGACGCCATGCATGGCGTCTCTAATCGGAATAATTTTAATCCTCCATGTACAGACGCCATGCATGGCGTCTCTAATCGGAATAATTTTAATCCTGCATGACAGACGCCGTGCATTTTGGGGACGCCAATTGTAGAGACGCAATGCATTGCGTCTCTACAATGCCGCGTATTTACAATGCTGCATATTTACACAAACATCTGCTGCAACAACCCTTTTTTAAACTCCTTCATTTTCTCTAATTCACCATTTACAACACCTATTTTTTCATCTATACCCAATAAAAATCCTGCAATTTTTTGCTGTTCCTCGATAGAAGTAGGAATAAATAAAGGGCAATTTAAAACTTCATCTTTCTTAAGATTAGTTTGCCCTACACCAGAATCAAATCCTAAATAATATCTATTTCTATTAAGGATATAAATTAAAAATTCATTTGAATTATTGTTCTTTGCTTTTAGTCCACAAATTCGTTGATTTAAAGTGTAAACATTTTCTTTTTCGATTAAATAGCATTTTGCTAAGGCTTTACCATTTGGCACATCACTCATTACCATTACTATATCTCCTTTTGATAATGGTGAAATTTGAGTGTTGCAATATTTTCTAACCTTTCCATCGGAGGAAACAAATTTAGAATTGACAACTACGTATCTTCCTTTATCATCAATATATTGCTCATGTCCTTTACCATTAACAAAATGAATTACATCATCAAGAACTTTCTCCTCCCAATCCGGATACTCCTCACCATTCTCATCTTTAAAACGTAATTGTCCTGAGAACAATTGTTGCATCAAGCCTTTTTTGTACTGTTCTAACAATTCAGCTTTGCGAGCAACCTGC
>CANFZC010000037.1 GCA_947451475.1 Flavobacteriaceae bacterium
ACTGCATTATTGGCCGGTAATGCTACTACGCCAGTATCAAGTTATACTGTAGCGTTCTACGAAGACGCTGCTGCAACGGTTGTTATTAACAATCCGGCTGCTTATTCTAATACCAGTAACCCACAACCGATTTATGTAGTGGTAACCAATACTACCACAGGTTGTAAGAGCACTATAGGCACGTTTAACATCGTGGTGAACCCTAAACCGATTATTGCAGTGCCAATGCCTGATATGAAGGAGTGTGACACCGACGGCGTGAACGACGGACAGATGTTGTTTACCCAGAGTGGTACTAGTCCGCTACAGAGTTTGGCAGGCTATACTGAGTCGGTATTAGGAACGACCCAAACCGCTCCGACTTATGTAGTAGAGTTCTATGACAACCAGACTTCGGCAGCCGCAGGTATATCAACCAATGCCTTGACAGATTTGGCGAACTACCAAGTGCATACGGGTACCTATTGGGTACGAGTGGAGAACTTGGTAACGGGTTGTTACCAATTGGATTCCTTTGATGTAGTAATTGAGAAACTAGCTAAACCCGTAATTACCACTAATACCGGCAGTAATGTTGCTTGTGTAACTTGGCCAACCACTACGGTAGTGAACAACTTAATCTTAGACAGTGGCATTACCGCTCCGAATTATACCTTTAACTGGTATGCTGATGGGCAGTTGATTGCAGGACAAAACAACAGTACGATAAACATCACCGATATCGCTACTACTGCTACCCATGTAGTATACACGGTAGAAGCTGTAAGTGTGAACCCACCGATGTTAGGCTGTACTTCTGTGATTACTCCGGCGTCTACGTTTGATGTGATTAAATCAGGTCAAGCGGCTAACTTAAGCTATACGGTTACTAATGCCTTTGCCGAGAACCAAGTAATCACAGTAACAAATGACGGTTATGGACTCTACCAATACAGTTTAGACGACGGACCAAGACAAATGAATCCAATCTTCGAGAATGTATCCATTGGAACCCACACCATCTATGTATGGGATACCTTAAGCCCTGATGGGTATTCTTGTGGGGTACAAATCATAGAAAATGTGGAAACCATCGATTACCCTCCTTATTTTACGCCTAACAATGACGGCATCCACGATAACTGGAACATTCATGGTTTGCAGGGGCAGCCTTACGCTAAGATTTACATCTTTGACCGTTATGGCAAACTACTTAAACAACTTAGTCCGACGACAGAAGGGTGGGATGGTATTTACATTGGCCACTTAATGCCATCGGATGATTACTGGTTTACAGTGGATTATCAAGAAGGTACTACTGCAAAATTGTTTAAAGGGCATTTTGCGATGAAACGATAAAAAAAAAGCCACTCGAATAAAAAAGCCACTCCATGAGTGGCTTTTTTTGTTTCAGGTTTCAGGTTTCAAGTTTCAGGTTTTAGGTTTGTTTTGGTGGGTTTTATTTTGTGGTTTTCCTTTGCGGGAATGACAATTTAAGGAGTCTGGGAGAGTAGCTGCGCTCAGCTCTTCTGCCACCGCGCCGCCTGGCTCCTTCACTAAAACAGTCCACTGGACTGTTTCTTAACGCTCGGCCCCGTGCCGAACGTGCAAATGCAATTACCTGTCTTTGTCAAGACAGGCGTCTATAAACGGAAAAATCCATTCAAGTAAACTTGATGGATTTTTTTTGTTTACAGCCGTAAGGCGATTGCACTTCGTGTGGAGTCGGGGAGAGTCGAACTCCCGTCCAAACAAGCAACTAAAGAGCTTTCTACACGCTTAGTCTTTACTTAGGTTTTCGACAGCAGGCTATGCTAAAGACAGCGACCTGATGCTTAGCTCTATCAGTGTCAGAAAGGATTCAGAACATTACCTTTCCTAGGTTTACATTTACGGTTCCCCTGAGCCAGACGCCATAAACCAGGGCTTCTGAGGAGAATCCAGCTTCCCAACCTTGTTGGGACGAGGTTAATCTTACTATAATTCGGATTAAGCAGCTAAAGCGTAGTTATTTTCGCCGTTTATAAGTTTGTATCCTTGGATTTACGAGCAAAGGGTACCCTGCTCGACGTGCTTACTGTTCAATTCGACTTGCTGTCAAAACCAGTCGACCCCAGTGGGACAAAGGTAGTTTATTTTGGGCTAATGGCAATAGGGTAGTGGGCAATTATTCTTCGCCGTCTTCGGTAAGTTTGAAAGGGTAGTCCCCGAAAAGGGAGGCCAGTTTTTTGGTTTGGTAGGTTTTCTTGGTGAACTTATTGGAAAGTACGATAATGGATACTTTTTCTTTGCGCAGGGTAATAAAGCAAGAGGTATTTCCGTGCCACCAGCCGTTGTGGTAATAGAACGGTTCGCCTTTATCGAATTCCATCATTCTTACTCCTAGTCCGTAGTTGCGTTGTCCTTTGCTTTCGTAGCTGTATCCTTGGTATACTTTTTTAAGTAAATCGGGGTTCAAGAAGAACGGAGCGTATCTTGCTTTATCGAATTTTAATAAATCTCTTGGGGTGGAGTAGATGTTTTTATCGCCGTAGATACCGTCGAGGTAATCCACTCCGATTTCGACATTATTCCCTTTATAAGATGGTGCTACGCTGCCACGGTCTTTGGCGATATCAAAGACGAACGTATTGGTCATGCCTAGTGGTGTGAAGATCATTTCTTTCATGGCCTCGGGATAGGTTAGGCCGGTGATTTTTTCGATAATCAGGGCCAGCATGGCATAATTGGTGTTGCAATAGCTGAAGCGCGTATCTGTTTTTGATTCTAAAGGGATTTGGCGGTCGACCATTACTTTCACGATATCCTCGTTGGTCAAGGTTTGTTTTTTATCCCAGTTGCCATTTTCGTAGGTGAAGTAGGCGTAGTTTTTCATGCCGCTTCTGTGGTTTAGTAGCGTCTGAATGGTTACCTCGGGGTAGGGAAAGTTTTTGATGATGGTATTGACCTTTTGATTCAGTGTAATTCTTTTGGTATCGATCAGCATTAAGATTGCCGTGGAGGTAAGCACTTTACTAACGGAAGCGATGTGAAGAGGCGTGTTTTGGGCAATCATTTCCCCAGAGGCTTTATTGGCATAGCCCATATAGTTTTCATAGATGATTTGGCCGTTCTTGGCTACTAGGAAGGCAACGTTATCATTTTTTTCGGACCAAGTTTTTTCGAAATAGCGTTCGACACCATACTTCTTGTCTTTTATAAAATCGGCCGTAAGCGCTGGAAGTTCCTCTTGCAGTGGTTGCATTATGGGAATACCACTTTTATTGACTTTGACGATTCCTTCTTCTGTTTTTTCAACCTTGGTACAAGATGATAGTACTACTAAAACAGTAAGGATTAGTGAGGTATATAGGGAGTTATTCTTTGTCATTTTTTTAACTAATAGGAAAACAAATATAAGTATTCATTAAAAGGATAAAACTAGTTTTATATAAAGCTATCAACAGGTTTTTCACAATTTAACGCTGCCATTTATCAAACGCTGGTGGTTTAATTACTGATTGTGAATTACGGTATATTTATTTTTCACAAAAAGTTTTGAAAACGTTTTCGTTACTACTACTTTTGGCGGCAAATATAGTTGCCTTATGAAGTTTGGTATTATCAAAGAACGAAAGACACCTCCGGACAGGAGAGTGGTGTTTACACCACAAGAATTGGTGCGATTACAGAACGAGCATCCTGATGCTGAAGTCAAAGTTGAAACCTCGGACATCCGTGTTTTTAAAGATGAGGAATATAGTGATTTAGGGATAGCGGTCGCTACTGATATCTCGGATTGCGATGTGTTTTTTGGTGTGAAGGAGATTCCGGTTGATTATTTGATTCCGAATAAAAAATATTTTTTCTTTTCCCATACCCTAAAAAAGCAATTGCATAATCGAAAATTATTGCAAGCGATATTGGCTAAGAATATTGAATTATATGATCATGAAACGATTGTAGATGACAAGCATCGTCGTTTAATAGGATTTGGCCGATATGCGGGTATCGTAGGCGCTTATAATGGCTTTAGAGCTTTTGGAGTGAAGTATGATTTGTATACCTTGCCTAAAGCGGAAAGGTTGCATAGTAAAGAAGATTTGATTGTTCGTTTAAAGCGATTGACGTTGCCGAATATTAAAATAGTTTTGACGGGTCATGGTAAAGTAGGGATGGGCGCTAAGGAGATGCTGGATGGCATGAAGATGAAGGAGGTTAGTGCCGCTGATTTTTTGACTAAACTCTATTCGCAGCCCGTTTATACCCAGATTGATGTTTTGGATTATAACAAACGTTTGGATGGCCAAGTGTTGGATAATACTGATTTTTATCAAAACCCTACGGCCTATACCTCCGATTTTGAGCGATTTAGTAAAGTGGCGGATGTTTTTATGGCCGGGCATTTTCACGGAAACGGTTCGCCCGATATCTTAACTAATCCTATGTTGCAAGCCGCTGATTGTAAAATTAAGGTGGTGGCTGATATTTCATGTGATGTAGATGGGCCTATTGCTTGTACGGTAAAAGCTTCTACGATAGCCGAACCATTTTTTGGGTATTTACCTATTGAGCATAAAGAAGTGCCTTATACGCATCCAGGGTCGATTATGGTAATGTCTGTAGATAATTTGCCTTGTGAATTGCCTAAAGATGCTAGTGAGGGATTTGGTGAAATGTTTATGGAGCATGTTATTCCGGCTTTTTTTAATGGCGATAAAGATGGCATATTGGAACGAGCCAAGATGACCACAGCAGGGAAGTTGACCCCGCGATTTGCCTATTTACAGGATTATGTTGATGGAAATTAAACAATAAAACTTAAAGAGATTCCCGAATATTTCGGGATTTTTTTTTGGAATAAAACCAGAAAAAACGATTTAAGAAATCGATTTCGTTAATAACTAATTTTAGAGGCTGTTTGCTGTTGTTCTTTATAAATGTATTTTTATAAAAAATAAACCCAGTTATTTTAAAATAGTTATTTTTTTAACACTAAAAATGAGTATTTCAAAAAACAGTATTACAATCCACATTTAAATGAAAAAAACATTCCTTTTCGGTTTTTTATTCTTGGTCATCACCCTTAGTGCGCAAAACGTACAATCGCCTTCTAAATCCATTTCCTTAGATTTTAAACTTACCCCTGAAGGACGTCCGAGTTACTCGGTTGCTTATAAAGGTAAATCAGTCGTAAAGGCTAGTGGCTTGGGAATTAAATTGAAAGGAGGAAGTACTCTAGAGGCCAATTTCAAAATAGACAGCATAGGTCAAAAAACTATAAATGAGCCGTGGCATCCCGTAATGGGAGAGCAGTCAACCATTAAAAACAGTTACAATGAAATGACTGTGGCACTTTCACAACCTTCAAGTCATCGAATGATTACCATCATTTTTAGAGTATTTGACGAAGGTGTGGCGTTTCGCTATGCCTTTCCTAAGCAGGCGAATTTGAATTACTTTATTGTTTCGGATGAAGTGTCGGAATTTAATTTGGCCGGTGATCACAAAACGTTTTGGCTGCCGGGTGATTTTGACAGTCAGGAGTATGCCTATACCGAGAGTAAATTATCAGAAGTGAACACGGATAACGTAGACAAGAATAACGGTATTGCATTGAAATCAATAAATGGCAATCACGTGATTCAATCACCTTTGATGATGAAAACGGCGGATGGCTTGTATCTCAATATTTTTGAGGCCGCGGTGGTCAATTATCCGGTAATGCACTTGGATTTAACCCCAGCAGAATATACCTTAACTTCCCATTTGGTTCCGAATGCTATTGGAGATAAAGCCTATTTGCAGACGCCTTGTGTATCCCCGTGGCGTACCATCATGATTAGTGATGATGCACGCGATATAGTGGGCTCTAAAATGATATTGAATTTGAATGATCCATCCAAAATTGACGATACCTCATGGATAAAACCTATGAAGTATGTGGGTATTTGGTGGGAGATGCACATTGGTAAATCTACATGGGATTATGCAGGTTCGCAAAATGCGCAAAATGCAGCGGACGGAAAATTGTTGCCATCGGGTAAGCATGGTGCTACAACTGAGAATACGAAGCGTTATATTGACTTTGCTGCTAAATATGGTTTTGATGGTGTTTTAGTGGAAGGCTGGGATGTAGGTTGGGAAGATTGGTTTGGGAATTGGAAAGAGAATGTTTTCGATTTTACTACCCCTTATCCTGATTTTGATATTAAAGCGGTTACGGATTATGCAAAGGCAAAAGGGATTAAAATGATCATGCACCATGAGACTTCAGGATCCGTGGGGAATTATGAGCGTCATTTGGATCGAGCATTTGATTTGATGAAGAAGTATGGCTATCCGGCGGTTAAAACTGGATATGTTGGCAAGATCATTCCGCGTGGTGAATATCACGATGGTCAAGCGATGGTGAATCACTTTAATTTTGTGGCCCAAAGAGCGGCAGATTATAAGTTGATGGTGAATTCGCATGAGAGTTCGCGTCCGACAGGATACAGCAGAACCTATCCTAACTATATCGCGGCAGAAGCTGCTAGAGGAAATGAATTTAATGCTTGGAGTGTGGGGAATCCACCGATGCATGAAACGATATTGCCCTTTACTCGTTTGTTGGGAGGTCCGATGGATTATACGCCAGGAATTTTTGAAATTAAGATGAGTGCTTATGATCCTTCCAAGAAAGAGCAGGTTCATACGACTTTGGCTAAGCAATTGGCGTTATATGTTACTATGTATTCTCCGTTACAGATGGCGGCAGATTTGCCAGAGAATTATGAACAGCATTTGGATGCTTTTCAATTTATTAGAGATGTGGCAGTGGACTGGCAAGACAGTAAGTATTTGGAAGCAGAGCCAGGGGATTATTTGACAGTGGCTCGTAAGGATAAGCAGTCTGAGAATTGGTTTTTGGGTGCTATTACGGATGAGCATGCTCGCTATACCGAATTAAAATTGGATTTTCTTTCGCCTAACAAAAAATACCAAGCGGTTGTTTATCAAGATGGTGCCACGGCAGACTGGGAGAAGAATCCGAAATCGTATGTTATAAAAACTATACAAGTGACCTCAAAGTCAAAAATTAAATTACATTTGGTTTCAGGAGGTGGTGCTGCCATTTCGTTTAAACCTATAAATTAAAAACCAACCAAACTAAAATTAATTATATGAATTCAGAACAAAACAAAACCAACTGGGGTCAATTTATTCCCCTTGTAACCGTATTCTTTTTTTGGGGATTTGTTGCCGCGAGTAACGATATCCTAATTCCGGTATTTAGAAAAGCTTTTGATTTAACGCAAGGGCAAAGTCAATTAGTATCTGTTGCTTTTTATGTAGCCTATACAGTAGGCTCGATTATTTATATGCTTATTTCCTATTTGACTAAGGGCGATTTAATTAACCGTATGGGGTATAAAAATTCGTTAGCCTTAGGACTTGTTATTTCGGCTTTGGGGACTTTATTGTTTTACCCAGCGGCTAATATGCATTCCTTTCCATTGATGTTATCAGGATTGTTTACGGTGGCTTTAGGATTTTCGTTACAGCAGACTGTCGCTAATCCGCTAGCCATTGCGTTGGGGCCTATTACTACAGGTTCGCAACGTTTAACGTTAGCCGGAGGGATTAACAATTTGGGTACTACTATAGGCCCCTTAATTGTGAGTTTTGCTATTTTCGGAGCCGCTACCACAGCAGGTACTGAAATGAGTATTGAGAGTGTTAAAGTCCCTTATTTGGTCTTAGGAGCTGCCTTTTTGATTGTAGCGGTTATGTTGAAATTATCATCTTTACCCGATAAACCTGCTGCAGTAGTTGAAGATGCAGCCGATAGCCAGTCAGGCAAAACATCGGCTCTACAGTATCCACAATTGGTATTGGGGATGATTGGAATCTTTGTCTATGTAGGAGTTGAAGTATCTACTGCTAGTAATTTACCGGCCTTTATGGAGAAAAACTTAGGGTTTTTGACCCAAGACATTGCGCCATTTATTTCGTTGTATTGGGCTAGTTTGATGATTGGAAGATGGACGGGAGCAGTAGAAGCTTTTACTGATAATATGAGTACACAAAAGATTTTACGCTTTGTAGCACCTTATTTAGCCTTCGGAGTGTTTTTGGGTGTGAATAAATTTATGAATCATGATTTGACTCCTTTCTACGTATACGCTTTAATCATTTTAGTATTGATTGTTGCTGATATGGCTAGTAAAGGGAATCCGGCGCGCATGCTATTGATTTTTTCAACCTTAGGTATCGTAGCCTTGGCTACCGGTATGGCAACTAATGGAATGGTAAGTGTTTATGCCTTTACCAGTGTTGGATTATTCTGTAGTACGTTATGGCCTTGTATTTTTACCCTAGCCATTAGTGGTTTAGGTAAGCATACTAGTCAGGGAAGTAGTTTCTTGATTATGATGATTATGGGAGGTGGAATTGTTAGTTGGTTACAAGGATATGTAGCGGATATGACTAACATACATGTAAGTTATATTGTGGGGGTATTCTGTTTTGCTTATTTGGCTTTTTATGCTTGGAAAGTGAGTGGTATTTTGAAAAGTCAAGGTATCGATTTTGATAAAAAAGTGAGTGGCGGACATTAATAGCCGAATCTAATAAAATCAAAAATCCCGCATCGTTTGTACTTTGCGGGATTTTTTTCATCAAAACTCTAACCAACTCATTTTAATTAACCTTTGCTTTATTTATTGTCTTCAACTTTTGCTTTTGAGCCATTGGCTTTATAATAGTAGTAATTGTTGCTTTCATCGTTATCGTGATTGTCATGATTGTCATGATCATAGTCGTCGTGTTCATATTGGTTTTGGTACGTGTAGCAATAACCATTGCTGCTCATTTTTACCGTTCCGATGGTATCGATGAGTTCGCCTCTACGGTTGTAGACCAACTGCATACCTCCAATTTGGATGATTGCCCAACGGTTGTATCTCATGAATACACTCCCAATGCGGTTCACCCTATCTCGATTATCGTAGTTGATGAAGGTATTCCCCACCCTGCGAATTCTGCCGAAACTATCGTGTTCAATGCGGACACCATAATTTTGTGTTCTTCGCTCAGAAGTAGCAGTTCTGCTAGTCGCGGTTTTATAATAGTAATCCCCTTGACTGTCTTGTGGACGCGTATTGAAATCGAATTCCCCATTTGGGAATACCAAAAACTCAATTCCTTTTTCAATGAAAGCGATTGGCTCTTCTTGATTAAAACGGTTGTGTACTTCATCAGTATTTCTTATGATTACTGATGCCATTGCGGCATTACCAAACAGTATAATGCTAGCTACTAAAAGGGTACTATTTTTCATGATATTTAGCATTTATAATTTGCTTACTCTTTCGATTTTCAGCTTCTTCGAACAATACTATTACTGTTGATGACACTAATTCAATTGGTGTGCCAATAGGTGTCGTAGTATTCTTAAGGTTTGATTAAGGGATTGTAATAATCAGATAAACAGTGATTTATGATATTAATAAATGTAATTTTGAAAAGGAAAATTTGGTACTGACTATTGTTCGAAATTATTTTTTAGTACATTTGTTATCTATTGTTTTAAAAAAAACGCTAATTATTATTGTCCCAATGAAAAACCTACTCTTTTCATTTATTTTCTTGTTTGTTGTGACTGCTGGTTTTAGCCAGACGTTTATTCCGTATTATGGAACTGTGGTTGAGGGCTGTTCTCAGACCAATATAAATGATGACTTGACTCAATTTGAAGCATTAGGACTTAAACGAAGAGGAACGACTGCCTTGCAAGGGACCTTGGATTGGTTGAAGAATAAATATTTGACTTATGGTTATACGACCAGTCAGATCGTTGAAGATTCCTATACCTATCAAGGATCTCCGACGGCCTGTAAAAATCTTATTGTAACTAAGGTGGGTACCTTACATCCCAACACCTATGTCATCGTTTGTGGTCATTATGATTCTATCGGTGGTATGGGTACTAATGATAATGGTAGCGGTGTTGCTTGTATATTGGAAACCGCTCGTTTATTGCAAAGCATTCCGACAGAGTATTCTATAAAATTCATTAATTTTAGTGGAGAAGAAGATGGGTTGTATGGTAGTCAGCATTATGTAAATTCTATTGTAAATGGCAGCTCGCCTAAGATGGATATTCGTTTGGTCATCAACTTAGATGAAGTGGGAGGCGTGGCTGGTTTAGTTAACGACACGATTACTTGTGAACGCGATACTAATAATAATCCTTCTACGAACAATGCCCAGTCGGCTACGATGACCAATCAATTAATTACGTGTGTAGGGTTGTATTCTCCGTTGAATACTAGTTTATCTTTTGCGTATTCTTCAGATTATATGCCTTTTCAAGCTAACAACGAGGTGATTACAGGGCTTTTTGAGACGAATGAAACGACCCATAAGCATACGAATACGGATTTGTTGATTTATATGGATCCCGTCTATACGTACAATGTCGCCAAGGCTACTCTTGGGGCAACAATGCATTTTGCAGTTGCGGCCACTACATTAGCGGCTAGTGTATTTGAGAATGAAAGTCAGGTAAGTTTTTATCCTAGTCCGGCTCATGATGTTTTAAATCTAAATATGGGCACCTTAACGGATAAGGAGTATACTTTTTCTCTAATTGATTTGCAAGGGAAGGTTGTTTTGAATAAGTCTGTACTAAATGGCCATTTGATTGAATCGGTATCCTTAGCAGGATTGGCGAGAGGAATGTATATGGCGGTTATAGCTACTGCTACTAAGCGCTTTACTAAAAAGATTATAGTAGAATAATATTCATTTTAGATCTATAGTAAAAAGCCTCCCAATTTTGGAGGCTTTTTTTATTTTATATCATTTTTGCTTTTTTTATTATTGTGTGCCAGAATTTGATCGTTAAGTTGTCTAAAGGAATATATACTTTAAAAATTGATACAAAAGTTAAAGTCGCAGGATCGTGAAGCTTTTTACGAATTGGTAGCACTGTATAAGGATAGTGTTATTACGACTTGTTATCGTTTTTTATTAAACAAAGAAGATGCTGAGGATATTTCTCAGGAAGTATTTGTTGAAGTATATCAATCGATAGGGTCTTTTAGAGGAGACGCTAAGATATCAACTTGGATTTATCGCATAGCGGTAACAAAATGTTTGAATGAACTCAAGAAGCGTCAGCGGAAAAAGCGTTTTGCGTCACTAAGTAAGGTATTGCATATTGATGAGATAGCACAATGGATTTCTGGAGGTCCCTTGGCTGATACTGAGATGCATGAAGAGGAAATGTGGAAGGAGGTTGGTCAAGTATTAAATAAATTACCCGAAAATCAGAGAGTAGCCTATACTTTAAGTAGAATCGATGGATTTAGTAATACTGAAATCGCTGAATTAATGGAAACCTCTATTATAGCCGTAGAAAGTTTGATCTATCGTGCGAATAAGAACGTAACCCAACAATTGAAAACCTTATTAAAAAAATAAGATTATGAAATCAAAAGATGCAGTAGGAAACACTACAAACAAGTTAGATCAATTAAGCAAAGTCGTCCTTGTGGCTTCCAATTCTTGGGATCATGAATTGGAGTTTAGATTGAGAAAAAGAGAGCAAAATAAAACAAATAATAGCATCTTTTATAGTGTTGTTTTTGGATTGCTTTTTATCACAAATATTAGTGTATTGGTATTTTCAACCAATAATAGCAAGGAAAACAAGGTCGTTCGACAACAAGATTTAAAAATATTACGAGAAGAGTTATTAATTCCGAATACCTTATAATATGGATTTATTTTATCAAAAGAGATTTACAACGAGAATCATCTTATTTTTATTCTTATTAAATTTAGGTTTAATGGGGTTATTGGTTTGGAAAAAGGTCAAGCAGCATGAGCCTTATTTATATCCAAAAAACGAGACTTTTAAAGATGTTTCGGGTATTTTAAAAAAAGAACTCCAATTGAATGATGCACAAGTAGCCGCATTTGAAAGGATAAGAACCGATTATTATCAGAAGGAGATTGTAGTAAAACAACACATAAAAGATTCAAAAGATGCGATGAATGAGGAGCTGTTTAATAGCGCCACTGATGATTCAAAGATTCAAAAATTGGCTTGTTCCATTTCAGAAGATGAATATAAAATGGAGTTGATTCGATACCAACAAGCAAAAGAATTAAAAGCAGTTTGTACTGCGGAGCAATTAGAGAAATTTGAAATGTTGGTTAAAGAAATAAGGGATTATTTTAGACCTGATAACCAACCTTTAAGAAGATAAATTAAGTTAAATTATTATGAGAGAAAAAGATTGTACTTCGATTTTAAATAAAATTAAATTAGTATTTGTTTTGTTTTATTTGCTTGGTGTTTCCCAAAAAATTATTGGACAAGAACATTCCATTATTTTGGGAAGACCCACAGATAATTCGGTTACGGCTAGTATACTATTTGATCAAAATGTAACTTATTATATTGAATATGGCACACAAACGGGTGTATATACTCAGAGCACTACTATTGCCAGCAATCAAATGAATGTACCAGATGAATTAGACTTGGTTAATCTAAGTCCTGATACCCGTTATTATTATAGAATGCAGTATAAATTGAGTACTGCAGTTACTTATACTATTACTCCTGAATATAAGTTCCACACCCAACGTGCAGCTGGAAGTTCGTTTACGTTTACAGTTGAGGCGGATGAACATTTGTATAGCGGTTATTCTAATGTAGCGATGTATCAAAATACATTGGCTAATGAGGCTTTAGACAATCCAGATTTTATGTTGTCCTTGGGAGATATTTTTGGAGATGATCATGCACCTACGACTACTACAAGTGCTGACATGGATGCTTATCATAAAGTTTACCGACAATATTTAGGCCAAATTTGTCATTCGGTTCCCTTCTACGTTTGTTTAGGTAATCATGATGCAGAGAATGATTATTACCTTAATGTTGGCGGTATTTACACTACGACTGCTAACAACTTGCCTGCAGCTCCCAACGGAATAGGAGTATGGGGAACCCAATGGAGAAAGTATTATTATCCTAATCCGTTTCCAAATAGTTTCTATAGTGGTAATGCCAACTCGGAAGATTTTGGTATGGGATTACCTGAGAATTATTATTCATGGACATGGGGCGATGCGTTGTTTGTCGTATTGGATGTTTATCGAACCGAAATTGCTCCAGGCGCTACACCAGCAGATGGATCAAAGCCTACTAATTGGGATTGGACTCTTGGCTATACCCAATACTTATGGATGCGAAATATATTAGAGAACAGTACGGCAGCGCATAAATTTGTGTTTGCACACCACACTAGAGGACAAGGTAGAGGAGGGAGTGCTACTGCAACAGGATTTGAGTGGGGAGGCATGCAAGGAAATCAATATAAGTTTGATCAGTACCGTCCTGGGTGGGGAAAACCAATACATCAAGTCTTTATTGATACGGGAGTTGATATCTTTTTCCAAGGTCATGATCATTTATTCGCAAAAGAGGAGCTTAATGGAGTAGTATATCAAGAGGTACCAATGCCAAGTGATGCAACGTATACGTTTGGTTATACTGCAAATGCAACCGCATATACCGATGTAACCATGGATGGAACAGGTCATGTGAGAGTTAATGTAACTCCAGATTGTGTTACGGTTGATTATGTTAAATCCTATATTCCGGGAACGTTAGGTTCGGCTGGTCATACTAATGGCGAGGTAGGCTATTCTTATAGTGTTGGAAGTTCTTGTCCGTTGCATGTTCCTGCAGTTGCGGATTTACCAGGTATCCAAGCATACCCTAATCCAGTGGATGAAACGTTATATATCACAGTTAAAGATACTACTGTTCCTCATAAGTTTGAATTAGTTACGTTATTGGGACAAACGTTGCTAACCTTTAATACAACGGTATTAAGTACAAGTTCTATTGCTTCGGGTATTTATTTGTTAAAAATAGATGGGCAAGTAGGAGCAACTCAAAAAATAATCATCAATCATTAATGGCATTATAATTATGAAAACATTCAAATTTCAATTATTGTTTGTACTACTTAACGTCGCGCTTGTTGCTGCGCAAAATATGACGCAGGGAGAGTTATTAGGAAGGCCAACCGCTACGAGTATAACCGTGCAGGCTTTTTTTGATGAAAATGTGGAGGTGTGTATTCAATATGGAACGGTTACTGGTCTATATACCGGACAGACGAATTGGCAGTTGTTTTTGGTCAATGATCCTGCTGAAATCATTGTTTCAGGGCTTGAGCCCAATACTAAGTACTATTACAGGATGTTGTATCGATTGCCTAGTGCAAATAATTTTATAAGTAGACCCGAGCATACGTTTCAAACGCAACGTTCGTTGGGAAGTACCTATAAATATGTTGTGCAAGCCGATCCCCATATGGATGAACAAAGTAATGTGCCGTTGTATGAACTTTGTTTACAAAATCAGTCCGATGACACCCCAGATTTTATGATCGATTTGGGTGATTTTATCATGACAGATAAGTTGAAAAATTTGACTACTAATTTAGTTCCGCACGATACCATTCCGTATCGTTGTAAGTTATTGCGAACTAAATATGAATTGGTAGGTCATTCGGTGCCTTTGTTTATTGCCTTAGGTAATCATGAAGGAGAAGCAGGATGGAATTTAAATAATACCGCAGATAATATTGCACTTTGGAATACGGAAGAGCGTAAAAAATATTTTTTGAATCCGGCACCTGATGGTGATTTTTATACTGGAGATACAACAATTCAAAACTATGTTGGATTAAGAGAAAATTATTATTCATGGCAATGGGGAGATGCTTTATATATTGTTTTGGATCCTTATTGGTATACTTCACCTAAGCCCACTGCCACTACAGGTTGGCGTTGGACTTTGGGACAAGCGCAGTATAATTGGCTTAAAAATGTTTTAGCCACCAGTACCGCCACCTATAAATTTGTGTTTTCTCACCAAATTGTTGGAGGAGATCCAGACGGTCGTGGAGGCGTTGAGTTTGCAGATTTGTATGAATGGGGTGGTAATAATTTAGATGGTACTCCGGGGTTTGTTACCAATAGACCGGGTTGGGAAATGCCCATAAAGGATTTGTTGACCCAAAATCATGTGAATATATTTTTTCATGGTCATGATCATTTTTTTGGCAAGCAAGAAAAAGATTGTTTGATCTATCAAGAAACGCCGCAACCGAGTCATCCTAATTTTAATAGTGTTTCTTATGCTGCTGGATATGGATATTTGCAGGGACAAATTTTGCCGAATTCAGGACATATACGCGTAACTGTTAGTCCGGCCGGAGTTTTAGTAGAATATGTAAGAGCCTATTTGCCCGCTAGTGAAAATGCCACGCGCCATAATAAAGATGTTTCTGCTAGTTATTTTATAGATGCAACTTCGAATTGTTATACCTTAGGTACTAATAATCCGCCGATGATTTGGAATTCGAATTATGCCGATGAAATTGTGTACCCGAATCCTTTCTCAAAAGACACCAAAATTGAATTTGAAGTCGAAAATTCAGAACGTATTCACATTGTAATTTATAATGAAAATGGTCAAGTCATCAAGGATCTTGTTAATGGTGACTATTTAGCCAACGGTAAATTTCAAGTAATGTGGGATGGAACGGACAATTCTGGTAATTCAGTAGCAGATGGTGTTTATATTTATAAAATAGTTAAACAGGGCGGTGCGTCTAAAGCAGGTAAAATAATTTTAAAACGATAAAATTAAAGTAAAATGAAAAAGTTAGTAAGCGCTATCCTTGTTTTATTAAGTGTATCTATTTATGCCCATACTATTAATTATGATAGTCAAGTTTTACGCCATTGGAGTATTGTGAAAGAGCATCGATTTGTTGATGGGTCATTTTCTATGTTGAAAAATGGAGTAGTTTTTATAGAAGATGCAGATAATAAGTTGGTTTCATTTCCCATAGTAACGTTATCACAAGCGGATCAGCACTATGTTTTGCAGAAGCAAGCGCTAGTAAAACAGATTAATACACTTAGTTCTAGAAATGAGGCATCTAGTTTAGTAGGCTTTTACTTAAAATTATGTGGAATGGTTTTATTATTAATCTTAGCAGGTATCGGCTTGTTTAGATTTGTTGATCGTTGCAAGTTTCGGTATGTAGCACCTGTTTTTTTTATGGGAGTGCTACTTACTTTTTATAGTTTCACTCGTAAAGCTTTGACTACGACAGATCCTGAATTTATCAACGCTGCTTTTGTACCCTTTGTACCTAATGTGGCTACTTCTTGGGATAACACCTATTTTTATGTGGATAGTAAAGGAATACCTGATCACACGATGATGGTTGGAATTTCTAATCACGGATGGCAGCAGCAAGTTCCGATTCCGCAATGTTATATAGGAAATAACCATTGGAGTATTCCTTTGAATCCTGTAGTAGCAAACGCTCCTATTGCCATAGATAATATACATTTTACAAGAGGTGCAATAGCTATTGCGGCAAATGGAGTTCCTATATTTAATTATCATACCAATACTGGAGTTGATTCCTATTTAGATGGACAATTAGATAATTATGGTGGTCATTGTGGAAGGGGAGATGATTATCATTATCATATAGCACCATTGCATTTATATACATTAGGTCAAACCACAACTAATTTGCCTTGTGCGTTTGCCTTGGATGGCTATGCTGTCTATGGTAGTGTGGAGCCTGATGGTAGTGCTATGGTTCCATTAGATACTAATCATGGTCATTATGGTAGCGATGGTGTTTATCATTATCACGGGACCGCTTCAGCTCCCTATATGATAGGAAATTTTGTTGGACAAGTTACAGAAGATGCTACTTACCAATTGATTCCGCAAGCTGCAGCGCATCCTGTTAGAACTGAAAACTGGACACCTTTGAGTGGATCTCTTATAACTTCCTGTGTTGCTAATGCCAACAATAATGGCTACAATTTAGCATATACATTAAATGGAGTGCCGGGATATGGTACAAATTTTAGTTGGTCTGGCACTAACTATTCCTTTAACTATGTAACTCCTAGTGCTACCACTACCCAAAATTATAATGGGTTTAATCAATGTACAGTTCCGTTATCCAATTCCCAATTTGCTAAAAATACCGATATAGTTTTGCACCCTAATCCGACTAAAGATTATGTGCATATCCAACTTGGGAAAGACTTGAATGCAAATGATATTAAAAGTGTCGTTATTTATACATTAAAAGGAAGTATAGTTTTAAAATATGAAGGTTTTAAAACGGATATTGATCTTAAAAGTTTGGCCTCTGGCACCTATATAGTTTCTCTACAAATAGGCTTGAAGCATATCGATAAAAAAATAATAGTAGAATAAAAAAATGAAAAGACTGGTATTGCTATTAGCGGTTTTTATGGGGTTAATTTCTAAGGCACAAAGTGTTGTGAAGACTTTGCAGTTATTACCTGATACTGGACAAGTTATTAGTTATAGTGCTACCTATGGTGAGGATAATGATTATTCTATAAATACACCCTCTTATCTGAGTAATGGCGATGGTACGGTAACTGATTTGGTCACGGGTTTAATGTGGCAACAAACCGATGGTGGCGAAATGACTATAGAAGCTGCGACCACTTATTGCAATTCTTTAACTATAGGAGGCTATACCGATTGGCGATTACCCACCCCTCTAGAATCTTTTAGTATTCTTAATCAACAAAATGTAAATCCAGCGATAAGCACTACTTATTTTACCTCAACATTAGCAGATTATTGGTGGACCGATACCTTTCAATTTGGTGATAGTTCAAAAGTATGGGTAACCAATGCAGGTGGTGGTATAGGAAATCATCCGAAGACCGAGACACTATCTGCGGGTGGTGTTAAAAAGTTTCATGTTAGAGCTGTAAGAGATGTTACAACTCCTTCTGTGCTTACTAATCACTATACGGTTAATGGCGATGGTACAGTTACAGATAATGTAACCCAATTAATTTGGCAAGAGCTACCTAATTCAATCTCGCAAACATGGGAGCAAGCATTACTCTATGCCGAAGGATTGAATTTAGCTGGTCAAACGGACTGGAGATTGCCAAATATAAAGGAATTACAATCTTTAAGTGATTATAGTAATGTGAATCCAGCGCTAAACAGTACTTTTTTTAGTGCTTTGGGAGTACATAACTATTGGTCATCTACGACTTTAAAGCCTAATTCAACTAATCCCGCCAGTGCTTGGTATTGGAACACTCAGTTTGGCATAACTACTTATGATCTTAAATCCAATTTGAATTATGTTTTATGTGTTAGAGGCAATCCTACTCTTTTGGATAATCAGTCCGTTATAAATTCATCAAAAAAAATTAAAGTAATTTCAAATCCTTTTACTTCTAAAATAGTTTTTAATAAAACAAATAATGATTTTTATAGCGAACTATTTTCCATTTCTGGTCAATTGCTCTATTCCGGTAATGCAATTGAAAAACAGGATTTTACATCTTTAAAAAAAGGTGTTTATATTTTGAAAATTAGTGGTGTTGGTGAAGCCATAAAGTTGGTTAAAGAATAATAGATGAATTCTATTGATACTATACTCTTTTATTTAAAAATGGGTTTTACTCATGTGTTACCCTTAGGTTTTGATCATGTGCTGTTTGTTGTATGTTTGTTTTTTTTTACTACTTCTGTCCGAACAGTTGTACTTCAATGTACTATTTTTACTTTCGCCCATAGTCTCACTCTAATAATGGTTGCTTATGGATTTTTGCTGCCGAATTCTGCGATTATAGAGCCCTTAATTACTTTTAGCATTTTATTTACTGCTATTGAAAATATTGTACATAGTAAAATGAATCCGTGGCGACTAGTAATCATTTTTGTATTTGGATTAGTGCATGGATTAGGTTTTGCAACGGGATTATTAAGTTTATATTTACCTGAAAGTCAAATATTATCATCAGTATTGTCTTTTAATTTGGGTGTTGAGCTAGGTCAAATTGCTATACTTTTTACGCTCTTTATTTTAGTTTATAAAATAAAGCAGAAAAAGTGGTACACCGAAAGAGTAGTTTATCCCATTTCAAGTCTTATTGCATGTACTGCATTGTATTGGACCCTAGTCAGAATACTGAACTAATTTAGTTTTATAATTTATCTTTCAGATAGAAACCCGTAATGGATTTTTTATTTTTCACTATATCTTCAGGCGTACCAATGGCAAGTAATTGTCCGCCATTTTCTCCCCCTTCAGGTCCGAGATCAATAATCCAGTCGGCACATTTAATTAGATCGAGGTTGTGTTCGATCACTATGATGGAATGCCCTTTTTCAAGCAGGGCATCGAATGAAGCTAATAATTTCTTAATGTCGTGAAAGTGGAGCCCTGTCGTTGGTTCGTCAAAGACAAACAATGCTTTTTCTTTGGTCACTCCTTTTACAAGGAAGGATGCTAGTTTTATACGTTGTGCTTCTCCACCGGAAAGGGTAGAAGAAGATTGACCTAATTGCACATAGCCCAATCCTACATCTTGGAGGGGTTGCAGTTTTTGGATGATTTTAGCCTGTTTATTTTGCGCAAAGAACGCAATAGCATCATCGATGGTCATGGTTAGGATATCGTCTATATTTTTACCTTCAAAAGCAACTTCGAGTACTTCTTTTTTGAAACGTTTACCGCCGCAAGTATCGCAAGGGAGGGAGACATCGGCCATGAATACCATTTCTACATTGATGGCACCTTCCCCTTTGCAGGTTTCACAGCGACCGCCATCTACATTGAACGAGAAGTGTTTGGCTTGGTAGCCTCTTACTTTTGATAGTTTTTCTTTGGCATATAAGTCTCTGATATCGTCATAGGCTTTTATGTAGGTAACTGGATTTGAACGAGAGCTTCTTCCAATTGGGTTTTGGTCGACATATTCAATGTGTTTGATATGGGAAAAACTACCCGTCATTTCGGAGAACTGTCCGGCTTTATCGCCGATACCCTCAATTTTTTTCTGCATTGCAGGGAAAAGTATTTTCTTAACTAAAGTACTTTTTCCGCTGCCTGACACCCCTGTAATTACCGTTAGGCTTTCAAGGGGGAAGGAGACGTCAATGTTTTGCAGGTTGTTTTCCCGTGCTCCTTTGATGTGTATTAAATTATTGGTTGTTCTTCTTCTTTTTGGGATGGCGATTTCAAGTTGGCCGTTCAGGTATTTGGCGGTTAAAGACTCGGCTTTTAGGATTTCGTCAAAAGAACCTTCCGCTACTAATTCGCCCCCGAAAGAACCCGCTTCGGGTCCGATATCTATGATACGGTCGGCGGCTTTCATGATGTCTTCGTCGTGTTCTACCACTATAACGGTATTTCCTAAATCTCTAAGATCCTTTAATACTTTAATTAGTCGTTCGGTATCTTTTGGGTGGAGGCCAATACTGGGTTCGTCGAGTATATACATAGAGCCCACTAGGCTGCTGCCTAAAGAGGTCGCTAAATTAATGCGTTGTGATTCACCACCTGAGAGCGATGCTGAGTTGCGGTTTAGGGTAAGGTAATCCAGTCCGACATCACTTAAGAAAACGAGTCGGTTTTTGATTTCGATTAAAAGTCTTTTGGCTACTTTGGCATCGTATTCAGAGAGTTGGAGTTGGTCAAAAAACGGAATTAATCTTTTGATTGACATGTCTACTATATCAGAGATTTTTTTTCCACCTATAGCGATGTAATTGGCTTCTTTTCTTAACCTTTTGCCTTTACAAATAGGGCATTTTGTTTTGCCTCTATAGCGCGATAGCATCACGCGATTTTGTATTTTATAATTCTTCTCTTCTAATTCTTGAAAGAAGTCGTTAAGACCCGTAAAGAATTTATTTCCATTCCATATTAGTTCCTTATGCTCTTCTGAAAGTTCGAAATAAGGTTTGTGAATAGGGAAGTCGAATTTGTAGGCGTTGTTTATTAATTGATCACGATACCAGCCCATGCTTTCACCGCGCCAAGGATAAATGGCATTTTCGTATATCGACAGCGATGAATTGGGGATTACTAATTCGTTATCAATTCCGATTATGTTGCCGTATCCTTCACATGCCGGGCAGGCTCCATAAGGATTGTTGAAACTGAATAAGTGAATATTGGGCTCAAGGAACGCCATACCATCTAATTCAAAGTTGGCACTAAATTCGATTCTTTTTTGCGTCTCTACCTCTTGTAGGTAGCAAATGCCTTTGCCTTCAAAGAAGGCAGTTTGTATAGCATCTGCTAAGCGGTTGTAGAAATCCTCTTCGTCTTTTACTACGATACGATCGATAATAAGGAGGATGTTTTTATGGTCTAATGTATGTTGGTCAATTTGATCCAAACGAACCATTTCGTTATTGACTAAAATACGAGCAAAACCTTGTTGGAGTACTACTTTTAGTTTGTCTTCTAGTTTTCTTCCTTCTTCCAGATGTATAGGAGCGAGTAAAAGCCATTTGCTTTCCAAGGCGAATGTTTTTACTTGGGAAATGACATCAGAAACGCTATCTTTTTTGACTTCATTACCTGAAATAGGAGAATATGTTTTTCCGATGCGTGCAAAAAGTAATTTTAGATAGTCATAAATTTCGGTAGAAGTACCAACGGTCGATCTAGCATTTGTGGTATTGACTTTTTGTTCAATTGCAATCGCGGGAGCAATCCCTTTGATGTATTCGACTTTAGGTTTGTCTAATCTCCCTAAAAACTGACGCGCATAGGACGATAAGCTTTCTACATATCGACGTTGTCCTTCTGCATAAAGCGTGTCAAAGGCTAAACTTGATTTTCCAGAACCTGAAAGTCCGGTGATTACCACCAGTTCATTTCTAGGAATCACTACATCCAAATTTTTTAAATTATGGATTTGAGCCCCTTTTATTAATATAAATTTTTTAGGTTCTAGGTTGGCAATTTCTGTACTTTTCATAGCAAAAAAGGGAATGACTGCAAATGTAGTCATTTCTATATTCAGAAATGACTAGGGTATAATTGCTTTTTTTTATTTTTATATAGAAGTATTAGAAATGAAACGATAAATTTACTTTAGGAATTAAAAAAAGTGACCCCTTATTTTTTTTATGAAAAGACAGGTTTTGTTATTCTGAATTTTTTAAACAATTAACTTTTAAAAAGTAGCATCAATGAAGAGATTATATTTTGCAATAATGCTTTGGACGGTATGTGGTATTACTACTCAAGGACAAGTTCGTTTGGCTCAAATCTTTTCTGATAATATGGTATTGCAGCGAAATGTTAAAATTCCGGTATGGGGTTTTGCCAAAGCGAATGAAAAAATAGCAATAAGCTTCCATTTACAAACTAAATATACTAATGCAGATGGTACTGGAAAGTGGCTTGTTTATTTGGATGATGAAAGCGCTGGAGGTCCTTATGAGTTGGTTGTAAAAGCTACTTCAACGTTGCGTGTTAGCAATATTTTGGTTGGTGAAGTATGGTTGTGTAGTGGACAGTCGAATATGGAGTGGACTGTTGGCCAATCAGATAATGCGTCGATGGAAGTTGCGAATGCTACTAATCCGATGATACGGCATATAAAGTTTGTTCATGACATCAATTCAGTTCCTTCTGAAGAAATTAAGCCTTCAGGCTGGCAAGTATGTTCGCCGAAAACAGTTTCTGATTTTTCGGGAGTTGGTTATTTTTATGCTAAAGAATTGCAAAAAAAATTAAATGTTCCTGTTGGAATTATAAATGCTTCTTGGGGTGGGACAAATATAGAGACCTGGATTAGTAGGAAAGGATTTGAACAAAGTGAAGACTTTAAAGCGATGATTCAAAACATGCCTGAGATTGCATTAGATTCATTATTGAAAATAAAAATGACAACTGCTGTAAAGTCTGTTGAAACCCTTCAAAAATATAAATTTACAACCGTTGATGTCCCTTTTTACAAGGAGGTATCCTATGATGATACAACATGGTTAACGCTGCAACAACCGGGGGTTTGGGAAGAACAAAGTTTAGGGCCATTTGATGGAGTAGTTTGGTTACGAAAGCATTTTACTCTAAGTAAGGCACAAAGTATGTTACCTGTTAGTCTAGAAATTCCTGCTATTGATGATAATGATGTGACTTATGTTAATGGAGTAAAAGTTGGACAGACCCTTGGTTGGGATGTGAAGAGAAACTATTTACTCCCAAATTCTATTTTAAAAGAAGGTGATAATGTTATTGCCATTCAAGTAACGGATACGGGAGGAGGGGGAGGAATATATGGCGATTCAAATGCTTTGAAACTACTAATAGGAGGGAATACGTTTGAATTGGCTGGTAATTGGAAATTTCAAGTAGAAAAGATACAAAACAGTGTGAGCGAGAATGAGTTTCCTTCCTTATGCTATAATGCGATGATTCATCCTTTGGTTCCCTTTGCTTTTAAGGGAGTATTATGGTATCAGGGAGAGTCAAATGCGACTAGAGCCTATGAATACAGAAAAGCTTTTCCGTTATTAATCGCTGATTGGCGTAAGCAATGGAACAGTGACTTTCCATTTTATTATGTGCAATTAGCTACGTTTACCACTAAGGGGAATAGTAATGAAGGATGTTCGTGGGCCGAACTGCGGGAAGCTCAAACAGAAGCACTACAAGTTTCAAATACGGGTATGGTTGTTACTACGGATATTGGAAATCCGTCTAGTATACATCCAACCAATAAGCAAATGGTAGGACAGCGACTAGCGGCCCTTGCTTTTAGCAAACTTTATGGCTATTCTATGGTCTGTGAGGGGCCACGATATCAATCGATTGAATTCAAAAAAAATCAGGCTGTTGTAACGTTTTCCTCTATTGGTGCTGGTCTTTCGATAGATAAAGGACAAGATAC
>CANFZC010000038.1 GCA_947451475.1 Flavobacteriaceae bacterium
ATATAAAACTGAGGGATACCCATTCTGGGAATTTAAAAGAGGTTTGAGCAATAAGCATTTTAATCCCAACAAAGCTCAAGATGGCAATCAAGCTGTATTCCAAATAGCTGAATTTTTCTAACATTGTAGCCAAAAAAAAGTACATAGAACGAAGGCCTAGTATGGCAAAAATATTAGAACTAAAAACCAAAAAGGGGTCTGGAGTAATAGCTAATATAGCGGGAACGCTATCCAAAGCAAAAAGCATATCCATGACTTCGATTACTAATAAGGCCACAAATAGGGGAGTGGCAATACGAAGATGTTTTTTTCTAATAAAAAAATGGTCGCCTTCTAATTGGCTGGTAACCGGAATTATTTTGCGCAAGTTTCGATAAACAAAAGATTTTTTAGGATTAAACTCCTCCTCTTCTTCTTTTTTAAATAACATCTTAAGAGCTGTAAAAAGTAAAAATGCTCCAAAGATATAGGTCATCCAACTAAATTTATTGATCAAAATAACACCAAAAAAGATCATTGAACCTCTTAAAAGAACGGCACCAAGTATGCCCCAAAATAGTACTCGGTGTTGATATTTCAGTGGGATTCTGAAAGAAGCAAAAATGATTGCAATGACAAATATATTGTCTACACTTAGTGAAAGTTCAATCAGATAACCCGTTATAAACTTCATCGTTGCTACTGCGGGTTTTATCGAAGTAGGGTTCGGGATATGATTGTTGCTATAAAGCCAATTAATAACAAAAGAGAATAAGAAGGAAAGCGTGACCCAAATGGCAGTCCAAATTCCTGCTTCCTTTGGTTTGATAACATGGGCATTTTTATTAAAAACCCCTAAGTCTAATGCTAGAAATAGTAAGATAGCCACCAAAAAGAGAATCCAAACAATCATAACGATTAGTATTTATTAGTACAAATATAGGGTATTGGAAATTTATTCGTAATTTTTAATTTAATGTGATAATAAGACAAATAACATTAAAAATATTAATTTAGTAAATTGACCCCTAAAAAAATAGGGTATAATTATTTATCATATATTTTTTTGATATATTTGCATCAAATTAATAGGGTATAACTTTTTAAATTTAATTTTTATGTCAACTTTACGTTTTCAAGCATTAAAAGATGCATCAGGTAGAAAACCTGTAAAATTTGAAGAAGCTGGTAAGAAGTCAGTTCTTTTTGGTTCGAATGTGTTTAATGATAAAGCTATGAAGCAATACTTGACTTCAGATGCCTACAAAGGAGTAAAGGATGCAGTGCAGCACGGAACTAAAATTGACAGAAAGTTAGCAGAATATATTGCCATGGGAATGAAAGAATGGGCTCTTTCCAAAGGAGTGACACATTATACCCACTGGTTCCAACCCTTAACGGGTACAACTGCCGAAAAACATGATGCGTTCTTCGAAACATCCTATGATGGTTCTGATCCAGTTGAAAAATTTGGAGGAGGACAATTAGTGCAACAAGAGCCAGATGCTTCTTCTTTTCCAAACGGAGGTATCAGAAATACTTTTGAAGCGCGCGGTTATACTGCTTGGGACCCAACGTCTCCTGCTTTTATTTTTGGAACGACTTTATGTATTCCTACTGTTTTTATTTCCTACACAGGGGAAGCGTTAGATTATAAAACACCGTTATTACGTGCCTTAAATGCTGTGGATGAAGCAGCTACTGAGGTATGTAAATACTTTGATAAAAACGTTAAGAAAGTAACCGCTACTTTAGGATGGGAACAAGAGTATTTCTTGGTAGATGCTTCTTTAGCTAATTCTAGACCTGATTTAGTGATGACCGGCAGAACATTATTAGGACATACCTCGGCTAAAGGACAACAATTAGACGATCATTATTTCGGTTCAATTCCATCTAGAGCATTATCGTTCATGCGTGAATTAGAAGAAGAATGCATGCTGTTAGGTATCCCAGTGAAAACACGTCATAATGAAGTGGCACCAAACCAATTTGAATTAGCGCCAATATTTGAAGAAACCAATCTTGCTGTGGATCACAACTCCCTTTTAATGGATGTGATGTCTAAAGTAGGTGAGCGCCATGACTTCAAAGTGCTGTTCCATGAAAAACCGTTTAAAGGAGTTAATGGTTCAGGAAAACACAATAACTGGTCAATGGCAACCGATACTGGGGTGAATTTATTGTCTCCAGGTAAAACACCAATGAGTAACTTACAATTCTTATCCTTTTTTATCAATACCATTAAAGCTGTAAATGAATACGAAGAATTATTAAGAGCCTCTATTGCTACAGCTAGTAATGACCACCGTTTAGGGGCCAACGAAGCGCCACCTGCGATTATATCTGTTTTTATTGGTGCGCAATTAACCAAAGTATTAGCCGAGTTAGAAGGGGTTTCAAAAGGTAAATTGTCTCCTGAAGAAAAAACCGATTTAAAACTAAATGTAGTAGGTAAAATTCCAGATGTAATGTTGGATAATACCGATAGAAACAGAACATCTCCATTTGCCTTTACAGGGAATAAATTTGAATTCCGTGCTGTAGGTTCTTCGGCCAACTGTGCCAATGCCATGACTACGCTAAATTCTATTGTAGCTAAACAATTGAAAGAATTCAAAAAAGAAGTAGACGCACTTGTAGAGCAAAAAGACTTAAAGAAAGACGAAGCAATATTTAATGTCTTAAGAGAATATATTAAACAAACAAAAAACATTCTTTTCGAAGGAGATGGTTATAGCGATGCTTGGGAAAAAGAAGCGAAAAAACGTGGATTAAGTAATCACAAAACGACTCCAGCAGCTTTAAAAGCCAAAGTGTCTAAAAAAGCATTAGAGTTATTCCAAGACTTAAGCGTAATGAACCATGTTGAAGTTGAAGCTCGTTACGAAATTGAATTGGAAGAATACACTAAGAAAATCCAAATTGAAGGAAGAGTATTAGGAGATATAGCTAGAAACCATGTTATTCCAACAGCCATTCGCTATCAAAATACCTTAATTGAGAATGTTAAAGGATTAAAAGAAATCTTCGGGAAAGACTTTGAGAAAATCGCCAAAGAACAAATTTCATTAATCAAAGAAATTTCAGAACATATCGAGGGTATCAATTCTAATGTGGATGCCATGACCGAAGCACGTAAAAAAGCCAATGCATTAACCGATGCTCAAAAAATGGCAGAATCATACTGTGATAAAGTTAGACCTTACTTTGAGGTAATCCGCGAACATTGTGATAAATTAGAGTTGTTAGTGGATGATGAAAGTTGGACATTAACTAAATACAGAGAATTGTTATTTACGAGATAACAAGAAGTAATAAAAAAAGCCCGCTCATTGAGTGGGTTTTTTTTATTATGCTAATGGGGGCGGGCAAAAATAGTTTCAATTAATTAATCCAAATTGACTTTTGTCATGCTGTGAAATACTATTTTTCCGTAAATTTCGTTTTTTATATAAACACCCCATGAAATCGATTCTCTTAACGCTTTTTATACTATTTAGTTCGGCTAAATTTTATGCTCAGGAGGAATTCTCACTTTACTTTGATAGTAATAAATTTGAGTTGAACCCAAAAGAAACAGACCGACTAAAGGATTGGGTCGCAATAAATACCAAAAGTAAAATTGTAGCCATTCATGGGTTTACCGACGAAGATGGTTCAAATGGTTTCAATGATACTTTGGCCCAACATAGAGTGGAAGCAGTTTTCAATGCCATCAAAAACCAAATCAAAATTAGAGACGATTTTAAAACACTTAGCTTCGGCGAAAGCTTCAACCAATCCAAAATCAAAGCCGATAACCGTAAAGTAATTATATACTTTCTACTAGAAAAGGACATTGCACGAGAAGACGAAATACTCGGAATTAAGAAAGAAGAACCGTTGGCCGAAATGCCTAAACCTGAAATCGATTTTCCCGAAAAGATGGTGTTTGAAAACCCTGATGGCTCCCAGAGGGAATTCAAACTTGATAAGGTTTTTATGAAAAAAATATACGAAGCCAAAAAAGGAGAAAAACTTAAAATAGACAATCTTAATTTTATCATCAATACCTTTATTGTCGTGCCTGAAGCCAAAGGTAAAATGTACGAACTATTAGTAGTGCTGCAAAATAGCCCAGGGTTAAAAATAGAAATACAAGGGCATCTTTGCTGCATGCCCACAGACCGAGTTGATTTGTCAACGCAAAGAGCTAAAGCCATTTATAGTTTTTTAGTAGCCAACGGTATCTATCCCGGTAGACTGTCCTATAAGGGATTTGGAAGTACCCAACCCCTATTTCCATTACCCGAAAAGAATGAAACAGAACGAGCGGCCAACAGAAGAGTAGAAATTTTAATAGTAGAGAACTAATGAAATTAGTAAAAGTAATACTCTTAGCGCTCCTAACCCTAAACGGGTATAGCCAACAAAAGACGCAAGTATTTTTCGATTTTAATAAAGATACGCCAACCGATAAATCCAATCAAGATTTAGAAACTTGGCTAGAACAAAACACCAACATCGAAATAGTAAAAATGATAGGCTATTGTGATAGTGTCGATAAAAGAGACTATAACAAAGACCTAGCTATGCGACGAATCAATACTATGGTAACGGCTTTAAAAAATAAAAACATTAAAATAAGTGATGCGTTAGTATTAAAAGCGCTAGGTAAAGATTTTAAATTATCCAAAAATCAAAGTGAAAATAGAAAAGTAGAAATATTTTATACTACGATACCAATAGTAAAAGAGGAGCAAGTAAGTGAGGAAGGTAAAGATACTTATAATACGCTGGATGGTTTGGTAGCAACCGAAATATCAGCTTTAGAAAATAAGTTTATCAAAGCAAAAAAAGGAGACCTAATCCGAATTAATAATATTAATTTCTTTTTCAATTCAGAGAAAATTATGGAGCAATCCATGCCACTGTTAGAAGAACTACTCCAAATTATGTTAACCTATCCTAAGTTGCGAATTGAAGTACACGGACACATCTGTTGCAATCCCAATCCCATGGATACCAAGTTGTCCTACAGACGAGCCTTAATTATCTATAAATATTTAGCCTCCCACGGTATACCAAACAATCGCTTAGCCTATAAAGGAATAGGAAGTAACCTTCCAATTTATCCGTTACCCGAAAGAACTGAAGCACAACGTGCTGCTAATCGCAGAGTAGAAATTCTAATAATGGATAAATAATGAAAGCTAAAATCTGCCTGCTACATTCTTAAATCTACAATCTTTGCTTTATCTTTGCCCAACACAACTAACTACTGCACATGAGCTCTGATAAAAGTCAACGTTATAACCTTCGCGGCGTTTCTGCCTCCAAAGAAGACGTACACAACGCCATAAAAAATATAGATAAAGGTTTATTTCCAAATGCCTTTTGTAAAATCGTCCCCGATTATTTAACAAATGATGAAAATTATTGCCTAATAATGCACGCTGACGGAGCTGGTACAAAATCCTCTCTGGCCTATATGTATTGGAAGGAAACGGGCGATTTGTCCGTTTGGAAAGGTATTGCTCAAGATGCTTTAATCATGAATATTGATGACCTACTTTGTGTAGGGGCTACCGATAATATTTTATTGTCTTCCACTATTGGAAGAAACAAGAATCGTATTCCAGCCGAAGTCATTTCCGCCATCATCAATGGAACAGAAGAATTAATTGCTGAATTAAAATCCTTTGGGGTAACCATCCATTCTACGGGTGGTGAAACGGCCGATGTCGGTGATTTAGTGCGAACAATCATTGTGGATTCAACGGTGACCGCCCGCATGAAACGAAGTGATGTGGTTGATAATGCCACTATTCAAGCAGGAGATGTGATTGTAGGCTTAGCCTCTTTTGGTCAGGCCAATTATGAGAAAAGCTACAATGGAGGAATGGGAAGTAACGGATTAACTTCGGCCCGACATGATGTCTTTGCAAAATATTTAGCCCTTAAATACCCCGAAAGTTTTGATAACGCAGTCCCCGATGATTTAGTGTATTCAGGAACTACAAAGCTTACCGATACGGTTGAAGACTCCCCTATAGATGCAGGGAAATTAGTACTGTCACCCACACGTACCTACGCCCCAATTATAAAAGCCATTTTAGATAAGTATACGCCAAAAGAAATTCACGGCATGGTACATTGCTCAGGCGGTGCCCAAACCAAAGTATTGCATTTTGTAGATAAGGTACACATCATAAAAGATAATCTGTTTCCAGTACCGCCATTATTCAAACTCATACAGCAACAATCCAATACCCATTGGAAGGAAATGTATCAAGTTTTCAATTGTGGTCATAGAATGGAAGTGTATGTGTCCAATGAAATCGCACAAGACATCATTAGTATTGCTGAATCTTTTGGTGTTGAAGCCAAAATAGTAGGTAAGGTAGAAGCCCACGATTCAAAGAAACTTACCATAAAAAGTGAGTTTGGTATTTTTGAATATTAATAAGGTAAGCGATGAAAATAAATCCCAAAAATGGTATAGATCAATTGCTTTTCGGCATGAAACAAACGCATGTTGAAGCAATCTATAACAAACCTGATAAACAGTTCAAAGACGAAGACGGTAATGTGATTTATGTGTATAATGAAGCCCAACTTCGATTAACCTTTTATGAAGACGAAAACTTCCGTTTAGGATATATCATCACTTCCAACAGTAAAGCTACGCTGTTAGAAAAGGAAGTTATGGGTAAAAATATCGAACAAGTAAAAGGCGAACTGCCTTTCAAGTCATGGGAACAAGAAGATTTTGATTCAACTGAGAATCATTTCAATGAAAGCAATTGGTTAATTCTTCAATCAGAATTCGGACTGATTATTAGAGTAGAAATTGGAGCCATCATCAAAGATAATGACGAGTTTGATTGGAAATTTAAAGCTTAAACTAGTTCCGCACTTAAACCAGCTTCCAATAATTGAGTACATTGCGGTTTCAACTCATCATAGGATCCTGTCTTAACAGTGCATTTCCCTTTATAGTGAACTAAAATAGAGCATTGCTCGGCTTGCTCAGCGGTGTGTTGACATACGCGAATCAGCGTGTCTATGACATGATCAAAGGTGTTCACATCGTCATTATACAATACAATTTCATTGTTTAGCCCAACTTGTTCTTCAACTAAAACAGCTTCTTGTACTTTTTCAATAGTGCTCATTTTCATTTCGTTTATCCTGGATAAATTTCAAATACTAATTTACATATTTCAAAGAAACCCAATTGTTTCTTTCAAATTTCTTAACATAAGTCAACCCTCGCTCAGTGCAGGCAGCATCAATAAAAGGAATGTCCTCAGTATAGAATCCACTCAACAATAGTAGGCCGTTTTTGTTTAAACAAGCAACATAAGAAGTCATGTCGTTCAACAAAATGTTACGGTTAATGTTGGCTATAATTAAGTCATATTTTTTACCGCTTAATAAGGCAGCATCTCCTTCATAAACCGTAATTTCAGAACAATTGTTGCGCTCTGCATTTTCAATGGAATTTAAATAGCACCAATTGTCGATATCAATGGCATCAATAGGTTTAGCGCCTTTCATTTCAGCAAGAATGGCAAGAATTGCAGTTCCACATCCCATATCCAGTGTTTTCATACCAGCCACTTCGGTTTCTAAAAGATGCTGTATCATCATATGCGTCGTCTCATGATGACCCGTGCCAAAACTCATTTTTGGCTCAATGATGATGTCGTATGCAGCGTCTGTCTTAGCATGAAAAGGGGCACGAACATGGCACTTACCATCGACCTCAATGGGTTCAAAGTTCTTTTCCCATTCCTCGTTCCAATTGACTTGATCAATTTCTTCAACACTGTATGAAATAGAAAATTCATCCGATTGTAATACATGGATATCATCCAAAATAGTCTCAAACCAAAGGTCTTTCTGCACATAAGCCACAAAGCCAAGCTCGGTTTCTATAAAACTTTCAAAAGGTTTTTCTCCTAATTCAGCAATTAAAATTTCTGATCCTAATTCTTTGGGTGTAACAGTGAAGTGGTAGCCTAAATAAATGTTTGACATGTTGCAATTTTTGGCAAAGGTAACAATAGGATACCTTTCAACGAAGTCATTTTAAGAAAACTTTTAGTCGGTGTTGGCGATGACTTTCAAACTAGCATTAGGCTTTTCATCTGTTTTGACATAAAATATCATCAGCTTATTATACCGCTTATTATCCGCTTCATAAAAATAGGTTATCGTATTTTCTTTGGGATTATAGGTTATCTTAGCCTTCATGAACTTTGATTTTATAGACCAAGTCCCTTCCACATCGCTGTCTTGTTTAAATTGGTAAATAGAACCATGATGCATTCTAACCTGGCCATTATCGACCATGCTGATTACAATATAGCCATTCGTTTTAGAACCTATTTCACGAATGTCAATAACAGAATTCTCATATTCAGTTTCTATAAGTTCATATTTGTCATATTCCGTATTCCAACTATAGAATTTCCGGCTGTCGGACTGAAACCGACTTTGAGTGTCGATCTGGGCGTTAGTATTCCAAGCCATAAAAAGCACGAATAACAGGGCGATAGTGGTTTTCATTGAATTTTGACATTAATTAATATCGGTAAAAATAATAAGCTTAACGATAAAATGCAAATAAAATCGATGAAATGCAATTATTGCCTTATATAATAAAAAAAACCTTTCAAATAATGAAAGGTTTTCTTATTGTGTAGTTTATTTTTTTTTAAATGGAATTGACTATAGCGGCAAAATCAGTTGCTTTTAAGGCAGCACCCCCAATTAATCCTCCATCCACATCGGGCTTCGAGAATATTTCTTTAGCATTTTCTGGTTTAACACTACCTCCATAAAGTATCGATACATTTTCCGCTATCGTACTTCCATAGCGTTTTCTTACCGTCTCTCTGATAAATTCATGCATCTCTTGAGCTTGCTCAGGTGAAGCCGTTTCTCCAGTTCCAATAGCCCAAACAGGTTCGTACGCCAAAACAATTTGTTCCCAGTCTTTATCCTCGATATGGAATAGTCCATCTCGTAGTTGGTTCTCAACGACATTAAAATGCTGGTTACTCTGTCTGTCTTTTAATTCTTCCCCAAAGCAAAAAAGGGATATCATATCATGTTTCAAGGCAGTCGTAACTTTCTGTGCCAATAAAGCATCACTTTCATGAAAATAGGCTCTACGTTCTGAATGCCCAATGATTACAAAATTAACGCCTATACTTTTAAGCATATCTGCCGATATTTCACCAGTATAAGCACCATTTTCGTTTTGATGCATATTTTGCGCCGCTACTGCTATATTGGTAAATTCTAAATGATCCACAGCCGAAGCTAGGTTTACAAAGGTAGGAGCTACAATAATTTGCGCCTCTATATCATTTGGTAATTGATCAATTAAGTCGTTTAGTAAATCTTCCGTTTCTTCTGCATTTTTATGCATTTTCCAATTTCCAGCTACTATTTTTTGTCTCATGGTTTAGTGTATTGTTTTTAAAGTCTCGTACATTTTATCAAAATCAGTCTCAATAGCACGATAAGTAATTATGGTACCATGACTATCTATAATAATATATCTCGGAATCCAATCCAAATCGATTGCTTTCCCAAATGCTCCTTTCATACCATCAGTTGCCCAATAGTGATCCCCATTTAATTCATGATGCTGAACTCCTTCATGCCATTTGTCAACGGCCTTGTCCATAGAGATAAAGACATAGTCGACCGAAGGGAAATCCTTTTGCATCAATTTGATTTTAGGCATTGCTTTCACACAATCACCACACCAAGAGGCCCATATTTCAATAACGGTTACTTTGCCTTGGTGTTTTTTTAGTACCTCTTCAAAAGTGATTTTTTGGTCGTCATTATTCAATAAGGTCTGAGATAAGGCTTCCTTAGAAAAATTTTCTCTTTGGCAATCTGTGAACGCACAAAACGCTATTACGGCAACAAAAAGTAAGGCCAACTTCTTAAGATTATTGTTAAAGATTATTTTTTGTAGACTCATCTCCTTCTTGTTCTTTATTTAAAAAATATATTTTATGACTTTTTCTTTTTCGTTCCTTTCTTTTTTCTCTCTTATGCTCGTCATAAATGTATTTAAGGATGAGTAAGACGCCTAATAAAGCACCAAATACAAACAGATTCCCAATAAGTATGTAAATAGTATTTCCCAAAGGAGGATCCTCCATCGTAGAAATTTTATTCAAAATGAATTCCCCTATGAAAAAGGTAATTACACACAATACAATGCCGAAGAGACCTCTCTCACTTAGTTTTCTTGACTGTATATATTTAAGCATAAATTTTAATTTTAGTTAAAAATAACAAACTCTATTTTTTTAATTCACTAAAGGGTTTGCTAATCAATTTTTGATAATCAACAGGATCAAACTTGTTGTCGGTAATGCCAAAGTAATATTTGTATTCATTTCCATTCCATAAATACTTTACTCCTGGAGTGTCCTTACCAGATCCTAATACTTTCCAAAACGGAATTACCTCAATAATTTTGTATGGATAGTCAGCGCCGGCAAATTTAAAAAATTCAGGTATTAAATCCGCTTCTTCATTCATAAAGATAATCGAAATTTCAGGAAAGTTTTTATTGGTTTTACGCAACTCCGTCAATTCTTTAGCCGCTTCTCTACAATGGTCACAGCCAGGTACAAAGAAACAAAGGGTCTTACGTCCTTTATCAATAGTAGAAAAATAACTGCTAAAACCCGATTTGTGTTTTTCAGGCTCATTAGCAACCACAGGAATAGCCACAACTTTAGTTTGGATACTATCTTTTTTAAGTGCCGTTACTGTTGCCGTGGTGTCAATCGCTACTGTAGGCAAAGTGTCAGAGGTTGTTTCCGCCGCACTTGAAACGGTAAAGGCAGTAGCAGGTGGTTGAATAGGAGCCAACATAAATATACTTAAAATCGAAGCAAAAAGTACCGTGGTCAGTACCCAAAAATTACTCTTTTCAGTTTCATTAGGGAGTAATGTAAATAGGTAAACAAGCATTCCGACCGCAACGATGTTTTTAATGATGGCTTGTATAGGTGTCATCGGAATAAGCTCTCCAAAACAACCACAATTTCCCGTGTTTCCTCCACTCAAAAAAGTAACATACGTAAGGTGTCCTATAAAAACAGCCAGCAACAAAGTAGTAACAGGCAAAATGAACTTACGAAGATAATTTTTCTGCAAAAGCAATAGTCCTAAAGCAAGTTCTATTCCAATCAGTACTCTTGAAAAATAAGGCGCAAATCCTTCCGAAAAACCCATAGGATATAGTTGCTTTACTTCAAAAGTAGAAATAGCAAAATAAGGGGAATCCAATAAATGTCCCTTTGATAATTTAGCCATTGCAGAAACTATAAATAGTAATGCAACGATGATTCTAAGTGACCATGCGATGTTTTTTCTAGTAGTGCTCATGTGTTTAAGTATCAAATAAGTGTAACGTAATTCCTTACACTCCAAATTTAAGTAATATCAAGGCAAACACAGCATAATTAATCATGTCTTGATAATTAGCATCGATCCCTTCAGATACGATCGTTTTTCCTTGGTTGTCTTCGATCTGTTTTACTCTCAAAAGCTTTTGTAAAATCAAATCGGTGAGCGAACTTACACGCATCTCCCGCCAAGCCTCTCCATAATCATGATTCTTATCCTCCATAAGTGATTTGGTCAACGCTATTTTGGTGTCGTATAACGCCACGGCTTGCGCAACATCCAAATCAGGTTGCTCCACCACACCCAGTTCTAATTGAATTAAAGCCATCAGAGCATAATTGATAATACCAATGAATTCTCCCGTTTCATCTTCATCTATTTTGCGTACTTCGTTTTGTTGCAAACTTCTAATGCGCTGGGCTTTTATAAATATCTGGTCTGTTAAAGAAGGTAATCTCAATATGCGCCAAGCACTCCCGTAATCTTTCATTTTGTTAAAGTAAAGTTGTCGACAAATTGCGATAACCTTATCATATTCTTGAGAGGTATTACTCATTTCAGTGTATCTTTGTATCAAATTTTTTCAAAAGTAAAGAATAAAGATTGAAGTTCAAAGGACTAAACCTTATAACTAACTTAATTTACAAATGACCATTAACTGCCTCGGAAACCTTGTCGATTTGTCTACTCCTAAAGTAATGGGAATACTAAATGTAACGCCTAATTCTTTTTATGATGGTGGTCGATTTGCTGAGGAGAAAACGCTACTGTTACAGGTAGAAAAAATGCTTAAAGAAGGGGCCACGTTTATTGATATGGGTGCCTATTCCAGTAAACCTAATGCTGAATGGGTGTCCGAAGAGGAAGAACTAAAACGCCTAATGCCAACAATGGCAGTAGTGTTGCAAAATTTTCCAGAAATCTTGATTTCAGTGGATACCTTTAGAGCCAAGGTAGCCAAAGAAGCAGTGCAACACGGCGCCTGCATCATCAATGATATTACCGCAGGAAGTGGTGATGATACTATGATGCTTACCATAGCAGAACTGCAAGTTCCCTACATCATGATGCACATGAAAGGAAATCCTCATACCATGCAAACCCTAACGGATTATCAAAATATTACCAAAGAAATGCTCTTCTATTTTTCTGAAAAAGTAGCCGAAGCAAGAAGTTACGGCATCAATGATCTTATCCTAGATCCCGGATTTGGATTTGCCAAAACAACACCTCAAAATTTTGAAGTAGCAAGCAATCTAGAGTTATTTCAAATGTTAGAATTACCGCTCCTAGTTGGTTTTTCGAGAAAATCAATGATCTATAAAACGTTAGGGACCACGGCCGAGTTTGCGCTAAACGGTACTACCGTTCTCCATACCATAGCCCTGCAAAAAGGAGCCAACATCTTGCGGGTGCACGATGTGAAAGAAGCAATAGAAACCATAAAAATAGTAGCTCAATTATGAATAAATTAGTTGTTTTAGGATGTTTGTGGGCACTGTATTCTTGCCAAAACAAAGAAGTTTTATTACCCAAGGCAAGCGAAACCATAGTGGCCGATGTACAAGACCATTCTCCTATTTATTTCTTTTTTAAAACCAACGAAGAAGATACTTTAGTCGACGTTAATAGAAAAAACGCAATCAGTTCAACCAATTGGCTATTCAATATCGACAAGCGATTACCCTTGCGTAAAGTGATTCTAGAAGTTAAAAAATTACAGCTAAAGAAAGAAAGCAGTATGCACAAAAGTGAACAAGCTGAAAATTATTTCACCTATACGAACAGCCAAACAAAATCAATGGCCTTTTTGCCCTTTAGCACGATTAAATACAAAGTTGAGGTGCCTGACCTGAATGTGTTCCAAATCTATTTTGATCGCAACGACCTTGTTCGTATCCAGGATGAAGCGTTCTCTAAAAATGATCTGCAGAATTTCATTGGCGAACTTTCAAAGGGACAACAAAGAAGAATAGTGTTCTCTTTTGACAAGAAAATGGCGTTCGAACAATATATTCAAGACAAAATATTTATAAGAAATCTAAATATAAAATCCCTACCGCATAAAGTAATAACGACCGAATACATCTATTAAGTACCTATTGATGGTGATAAGGCTCGTTTCGAAGTATAGTGAAGCCACGATACAATTGCTCAATAAAAAATAACCTAACCATTTGGTGCGAAAAGGTCATTAAAGACAGCGATATTTTTCCTTGCGCTTTTTGATACACTTCATCACTAAAGCCATAAGGTCCCCCAATCACAAATACCAATGTTTTGGTACCCGAATTCATTTTCTTCTGTAAATAATCCGAGAAGCCTACACTAGAAAAGGTGCTGCCATTTTCATCCAAAAGAATCAATTGATCCGTCGCACTCAGTTTGGCCAAGATCAATTCGCCCTCTTTTTCCTTCTGTTGGACTTCAGATAGGTTTTTAACGTTCTTGATGTCTGGTATGATTTCAAAATCAAATTTGACGTAAAAGGACAAGCGCTTAGAATACTCCTCTATCAAGTTTTGCAACGCTTTGTGATCGGTTTTACCGATGGCAAGTAGCTTAATGTTCATAGGGTAACTTATTTATTCCAAATCTTCCAAGCTTTCTCCGCCTGGAATACCAACATTTCATAACCGTTTTTAATGACCGCTCCGTTCGCTTTTGCTTTTTTTAAAAATTGCGTTTCTTCCGGATTGTAAACCAAATCAAAAGCAATGTGATCTGCTGTAAAATAAGCATAAGGAATAGGGGGAATGGCCTCTGTATTTGGACTAGTGCCAAGCGGTGTGCAATTGATAACGATATGGTATTTTTCAAAAGTGGTTGCCGTAATTGCCGCATAATCGAGCATGCCTTCTCGGGCTTCTCTAGAGACATAAGTATAGGATAGACCTAAGCGATCCAAAGCAAAAGCAACGGCCTTAGCAGCGCCTCCCGTTCCTAATACTAAAGCTTTTTTATGATGGGAGAGGAGCAAGGGCTGCAACGATTTCATAAAGCCATAATAATCCGAATTATACCCTTTTAGTTTCCCCTTTCGAGTAAACCGAATGACATTCACTGCCTCGATTTGGGCCGCACTTTTAGACAGTTTGTCCAAGTAGGGAATCACGGCTTCTTTATATGGGATAGTGACGTTCATTCCTTTTAAGTCCGGAGTACTAGCAATAATGTTGGGAAAGGCTTCAATCGTCTGAATATCAAAATTCTCGTAAGTACAAGTATCATAATTACCCAAACTAAAGAATTCCGTAAAGTATTTTTTGGAAAAGGAATAGGATATATTTCTTCCCAGTAAACCAAATTGTCGTTTCGACATTATTCGGCTTTTTTGTATTTTTCAATATAATCCTGTATCAGCTGGCGGTCCCATACGGTCGGAAATAATTCGCTAAGAATCGTATGATGTTTAGGATTCAAACGCAATCCATTGCTCAAATGGAAGTATCCTTTTTCTACCTCATTCAATTGTAAATGCAACCCTGCCAAACGATATTCTACCTCAAATTCTTCTGGGAAATACTCCGTTGCTTGCAGTAACGTCAATATAGCATTGTTGTACTCTCCCATTTGCATCATCATGTCTACCCAAAACAACCAAGTGTCCAATTGATAATCGCCATGCTCAACCGCTTTTCGATATCCAAATTCCGCTTCTTCAATATTATCCATTGCCTTGTTAATCGTCGCAAATCGCTTCCAATACAATCGATTTTGGTCATCAATGGCCAATGCTTTGTTTACATAATAAAGGGCTTTTGGATGGTTTTTTTGGCGAACATAGAAATCCGTAATAGCAATCCATCCTTTGTCCAATAAAGGATCTTCATGTACCGTTTTGTTGAAATATTTTAAGGCCTCAACTTTATTTCCCAATTTTTCATAACATTTCCCTATACGCAATAAAGCATACGAAGTAGGATCGTCCAATTCAATGGTTCTGTTGTAGCTTTCAATGGCTTCTTCATGTCTTTTTAGACGTTCTAAAGCTTTCCCCTTCTCCATATAGGCCCCAATAAATTCATCATCCACATAGGTAGCAAATTCAAAGGAACGCACGGCATTCTCATAGTCTTTAACGCCATAGTAAAGGCGGCCCGACTGATGCCAAGCAATTTCGCTATAAGGATTACGGTCAATATAGGTTTTTAAGTACTCGATGGCTTCCAAATTTTGATCTAAAAATTCAAAGCAGTACACTACATTATATAAAGCCGATTGGTCTTCAATGTCTTCTTCCAAACATTTAATGAAATTCTCTTTGGCCAATTCTAAATTGTCCATAAAAAGGTATTCCATCCCTAGTAAATTATATACATCAGCATGGTCCTCCGTATAAATAAGCGCTGTTTTTAAAAACTCAACCGCCTTATCATGTTGGTCCCTTTTGGAATAAATATTGGCTTTCTGAATAAATATCTCTTCATTTGTAGGCTCAATCGCATACAACTCATTCAATAATTTTTCCGCCTGGTCTAATTTGTCATCATACACCAACATCTCCACCTGAACCAATTTTAATCCAGTAGATCGAGGATGCTGTTCTAGTCCTAATTTTAAGGCCTTCTTAGCCAAAGTAGCTTTTCCCATATCAAGGTAATGCAATATGATTTCCTCGAATTCTTCTGAGTCAAAAAAGAACACTTTGTTGGTTTTCAACATCGATTCAAATTTGGTCAAAGACAAGTTGTAATCTTCTTCGTCGTGTTCTAGGTGCATAATAATAGGGGTTATAATTATCCTTAATAAAAGTAGGGAAACAGACTCCGTTTTGGGTAAAACGTAATTATTGTTGTAAACAATTTAATTAACAATCAAAGGAGGTGGATTTTAGGTAAGCCTTTAGTATACAACAACTAACGCTAGCTATTCCCTAAGAATTCGTTCTGGATTTCATCCAGCGCTTCTAACAGGAGGGCGCAACCGACTCTAATTTCATCTTCAGTGATGGTTAAGGGAGGGGTAATTCTAAGGGCACATCCTTCAAACAATAACCAAAATAAAATCAATCCCTTGTCCTGACATTTAAAGATGGCCTGATTCGTAATCTCAGGGTCTCGGGTCATGGCGGCCAACATTAATCCTTTGCCTCGTACTTCCTCTATCAAAGGGTGTACCAAAAGACTTCTAAAGAGCTTTTCTTTTACTAAGGATTGCGAAGCGTAGTCTTTTTCAAGTACTTCTTGTAAAGTGGCCAAACAGGCTGCCGCTATGACAGGATGGCCACCAAAGGTAGTAATATGCCCTAGCTTAGGGTCGTGACTCAACAAGTCCATGTATTTTTCATTAGCAATAAAACCACCCACAGGCATGCCGCCAGCCATTCCTTTGCCTACAATAACGACATCGGGTACGACATTATAGTTTTCATAGCCAAACAGTTTTCCGGTGCGGCCAAACCCAGGCTGAATCTCATCCACAATGAGTAATGCGCCGACTTCCTCACATCGTTTTTTAACTTTAGCCAAAAAATCATGCTGAGGTTCAATAAATCCCGCGCCTCCTTGGATGCTCTCTACAATAATCCCAGCCGTTCGAGTGGTTATTTTTTGAAGGTCTTCTTCGTTGTTAAAGGTGATAAAGTCTACATCCGGAATCAAAGGACGAAAGATTTGCTTGCGCTCCTCAAATCCCATCACACTCATCGAACCCATCGTATTGCCATGGTAAGCGTTGTGACAAGAAATCAGCTGACTCCTACCGGTAACGCGGCGAACCAACTTCAAGGCGCCTTCGCAGGCTTCTGTACCCGAGTTGACGAGGTAAACTTTGTTCAGGCTAGGATGCATATGCTCCACCAATAACTTGCAATACGCCACCGCAGGATGCTGGGCATATTCTCCATACACCATCACATGGGAATACTTGTCCAATTGGTCCTTAATAGCTTGGTTGACTCTAGGGTGCTGGTGACCCAAACTACAAGCCGAAACACCGGCCACAAAATCCAAGTATTTTTTATTGTTGGTATCGTATATATAACTACCCACAGCATGCGATACCTCCATTCCCAAAGGATAAGGCGAGGTTTGTGCTTGGTATTTTAAAAAATCTTCTTTCAACGCTGTGCGGTTTATTTATTCGTTCAATTGGTAATCACTTACCGTATTGCAATTAGAACACCAATGAAATTGCTCCTCCTGACTCTGTAAAAAAGTCTTAGTAATTTCATGACACTGCTCACACGCTTCTTCATCTTGCTCGTCTTCAAAGATTTGAAGGGGACAAGCATTACAGCTCCAAACAGTAATATTGGGTAATACCTCACTAACATACCAAGTAAAAGCATCTTGTTTACACTTGGGACAGCATTGGGTAACCATTATTTTACTACGGGTTTAGCAGCATCTTCGTTCTCTACGGGCTTCGGCTTCGGGTGGTCTTTGTCATAATCCAAGGTTTCCTTACGAGGCTCCATAGGTTGGTCTGCCTTTGGCATGGCCGCTTTTTTATCCGCCTGGATTTTAGCATCCATTTCGTTTTCTTCCGCCGGGAATATGTCGTCCTTAGTTTTTATTCTTTCTTCCCCACGCCAAATAAACCCGCGCAACTTCCGCGCGTTTTCTGGCAAATCCTTTTCAGGGTAAATATCTCCTTCCACCGTGTCAAAAAAAGTAATGGTGTCTATAGCATTTTTATCCAAGGTCATGTTAATCTTACTACTAACATTTTTATTAATCCCGATCAACTCATGCTCGTCATTACGCATATAATAAACTACCTCGGTGTTTTTAATCACATCTACTTCATGGAGCTTATTGTCGGCAAACTTGCCATACAAATTCTGACCCTTCACTTGGTTGTAACCCGTGCCCAAAGTATCCTTAGATACAATAAATGCGTTGTTCAAGACTTTAAGCGAGTCGAGTTTCTCCGTTTTGTTATTGCCGATCAAATGCATCACATCACCCGTCATTTGATTGTCGTAATTCCATAAAATCGGTCTGCCAATCATTTTAGTTAAGGCTATTTTCTGATTGGAATGGATTGAATCACATTTGCCACTCATATCGGTTTTGTAAAAGCGCACATTAGTAAAGGCTCTTATAATACGATCACCCGTTTTACCCGTAATCAACATTTTTTTACCATGCACATACATCGAATCCTTTTCTACCAATGTAATCGCCACCGCTCGTTTCGTAATCATTATGGAATCAGTCTCCTTTTTCAAATTGCGGTATACTTCGGCATAATGCCCCTTTATAATTCCTTTATTAATAGAATCAGTGATTTTTACATTATTAGTACCCGAAGCATATTCTCGATTCCGGTCATAATACAGGCTATCTGCCTCAATACGACGGTCCTTATATTTAATGTAAGATTTGTTCAGAAAATGAGCCAAATTCTTTTTAGTGTCATAAAACCCCTTCTCTGTATAAATAAAATTCTCCTTGCTGGTAATAGTGGACGGACCAAATAAATAGGAGTGACCCGAATTGGTGTAATAGTCCAAATGATTAGACTTAATCGTGTATTTCGGATTGGTTATTGTAACGGCGGTCAAGAACCTGAATTTCTTTTCGTTAGCAAAATAGCGGCCCGACTTGCTTTTCAAAGTATTCTCTTTACTAGTAATGGTGCCATTGGTGTTGTAAAAGGCCTCCTGAATATTTCGGTCAAAATTAATAGTATCCGTTACTAAGGTAGATTCCGGCGATCGCATAATCACATTCCCCGTGGCAAATGCTTTTTTGACTTCCCCACTGTACTCAGCATATTTGCTGTTTAAATACAAAGTGTCGCCCTGTACCATCTGAACATCACCAAAAGCCTTGATGTAATTCTCTTTCTGAAAATAATACGCTTTGTTACAAGTAAAAACTACCCCCTCATGGCTTACCCGAACATTGCCCCGAAGCAATAAAGCATCCGGAACCTCCTCCTGATTGATGTCAGCAAAATCAGAATGCTCAACATTAATTTTTGAAGTTTTTTGTGCGCAGACTTGGAACCCTAGGCAAACCAACAAACTAAATACAAAGATTATCTTTTTCAAACGCTTGAATTTTGAGCAAATTTATGAAAATAGGAACAACCTAAAGACGTATTAAGAATTATTTATCAATAGTTATCACTAGGCTTTTTTTATAAATTCTAATCAAAAAGGGGTGTTTTAAGGGTTTTGTGTTTCATAATTGCTTATTAATACTAATTTTAGTTTAAAAATATAATCTATTATATCTTTTTGGTTTACATATTAAAACAAATTAGTCACTTTTGCTTCATCAAATAAACAGAATTCAATTAAAAGAGTACGATTATGTGCGGAATAGTAGCCATTATAGGAAAAGGTAAAGACGAACAGTTAGTAAAGCAACTTTCTAAAAGAATGTCGCACCGCGGACCCGATGAAAGTGATATCCATGTTACCGAAAACGGACATATATTAAGTCACGAACGCTTATCCATTATCGACCTGCATTCCGGTAGACAACCCATTCAAGGGTGCTCCACAGCATGGATGGTGCATAATGGCGAAATATACAACCACCAAGAATTAAGAGATACCATTCTCAAAGACCATACCTTTCGCTCTAAATCCGATTCTGAAGTAATCGTGCATTTATATGAGAAGCTGGGATACGATTTTGTTCATATGTTAGACGGTGATTTTGCTTTTGTAGTCATTGATGGTGATGACTACATAGCAGGTCGCGATCCACTAGGCGTGAAGCCGCTCTATTACGGTATGGACGATAGAGGGCGCATGTACTTTGCTTCCGAAATGAAACCCATAGCCGACCAATGCAAAACTTTTGCAACCTTTCCTCCTGGGCATTACTATACCGCAGAGACAGGGTTCGTGAAATACTATACACCCGAATACGAAGACTATAAAAAGTGTGATGCCGAAGTGGATTATACAGCGCTAAGAGAGTCGCTAATCGAAGCGACCCGCAAAAGACTAATGAGCGATGTGCCTATCGGTGTATTGCTGTCGGGCGGACTAGACTCTTCCTTAACATCGTCTATTGCCGCACGTCTTTTAAAAGAGAAAGGCAAAGAATTACATTCCTTCTCCATTGGCTTAGACCAAGAAGCTCCCGATGCAGTGGCCGCCCGCAAAGTAGCCGAGTTCCTAGGGACCAAACACCACGAAATTCACTTTACAATCGAACAAGGAATCGAAATTCTAGATAAATTAATTTGGCACCTAGAAACCTATGATGTAACCTCCGTAAGAGCCAGTACTCCCATGTATTTCTTATCCAAAGCGATAACCGATAGGGGAGTGAAAGTAGTACTCTCAGGGGAAGGAGCAGACGAGATTTTTGGAGGCTACCTCTATTTTAGAAACGCACCAAGTACCGAAGATTTTACAAAAGAAACCATAGAACGGGTACAAAAGTTGTTTACGGCCGACTTACTACGAGCCGATAAATCAACCATGGCACACGGCCTTGAAGCCCGAGTTCCGTTCCTAGACAAAGCATTCTTAGACGTAGCTATGGCCATCAAAGGGGAAGAAAAGCAACCCAAAACCTACGGCGGTAAAGAAAAATACATCCTAAGGAAAGCCTTTGATACTCCAGACGACCCATACCTTCCAGACGAAGTGCTATGGCGCCAAAAAGAACAATTCTCAGACGGCGTAGGCTACAACTGGATCGATACCCTAATTGAGTATTGTGCCTCCCAAGTCACAGACGATCAAATGGCAGCAGCAGCAACGCTGTTCCCCTACAACACACCGGCAACCAAAGAAGCCTATTATTACCGAACTATTTTCCATAAATACTATCCACAAGTAAGTGCTGCCCAAACGGTTCGCAAATGGATACCCAAATGGCAAGAAAATCAAGATCCAAGCGGAAGAGCCAATGCAGCGCACGTCCAAGCCGATGTTGAAATAGCAAAGTCAGGTGTAACCACTTGAACTTAGATTGAAGTTTAGTTTGTTTGTTAAAAACGCCCTTCTCTTTTGAGGGGCGTTTTTTGTTTTTTACAGGCAATCAAGCAAAAGTAAATAGATTCATTTAGAAAGGTAAACCTCAAAATCCCTACAAATCTATTCCAATTCTTACAAGAAATATAAAGTAAAATACCCGTAAAACTAGCCCAAAACCGCTGCTATGTGTAGGTTTCTTCAGGGTTACTCCATGGTTAAGTCATAGTTACTTCATGGTTACTCCATGCTTACTTCATAGCAAAGAGTAGACAAAGCTTTAGCGAACTAGTCTTTACGGTACTTGACAGTTCATCCTTTCACATCCTTACGAATTTTTTCTTACAAGGTTTAATTTAGTAAAAGCACGTTCAAAATAGGTGTCCACACCCACGGCAGCAATGTGTAAGCTGCCGGTATGTTATGCCAATCTACTGCGACTAAAAACTGCTACTGCTACTAATCAATGGACCTTCACAAATACGAAACTTTTATTGTTGAAATCATGGCCAAAATGTTAATAACTTACCCCTTTTAACAGCGTTTTGGGATAGGAATTCAGGCGCGTTTTCTTATATTTGCGTGTTACACAAAAAATACATTTTTTACGATAAATTTATATGAGCGACGAAATTAAAAAGAACAGTTATTCGGCCGATAGTATTCAGGCATTAGAAGGAATGGAGCACGTAAGAATGCGTCCTTCCATGTACATTGGAGATACCGGAGTAAGAGGTTTACATCACTTAGTTTATGAAGTTGTAGATAACTCCATCGATGAGGCTTTGGCAGGACACTGTGATACGATTAGTGTTATAATCAATGAAGATAATTCAATAACCGTAGAAGATAACGGTCGTGGTATTCCAGTCGACATGCACAAGAAAGAAGGCGTGTCTGCATTAGAAGTAGTAATGACCAAAATTGGTGCCGGTGGTAAATTCGACAAAGACTCTTATAAAGTGTCAGGAGGATTACACGGTGTAGGGGTTTCCTGTGTAAACGCCCTTTCTGATCATCTAAGTGCCATAGTGCACCGCGATGGTAAAGTATACGAACAAGAATACGAAAGAGGTAAAGCAATGTATCCGGTAAAACAAATTGGTGAAACCACCAAAAGAGGTACCATTGTTACCTTCAAACCCGATGCAACCATCTTTACCCAAACCTTAGAATACTCCTATGACACCCTAGCGGCTCGTATGCGTGAGTTATCCTTCCTAAACAAAGGAATTACCATCACCATGACCGATAAGCGTTTCACGAAAGAAAACGGAGAGTACGAAGGGGAAGTATTCCATTCGTCAGAAGGTCTTAAAGAATTCGTTCGTTTCTTAGACGGTAACCGTATTCCAATCATCAGCCATGTAATCAGCATGGAGAATGAAAAAGGTGAAATCCCAGTAGAAGTAGCGTTAATTTACAACGAAAGCTACGCCGAAAATATTTTCTCTTACGTAAACAATATTAATACACACGAAGGAGGTACTCACTTACAAGGATTCCGTATGGGATTAACCCGTACCCTTAAAAAGTACGCCGACGCTTCTGGTCTATTAGAAAAACTAAAATTCGAAATATCTGGGGATGACTTCCGTGAAGGACTTACTGCCATCATCTCGGTAAAAGTGCAAGAACCACAGTTCGAAGGACAAACCAAAACCAAATTAGGGAACAGAGAAGTAGTGTCTCCAGTGTCTCAAGCCGTAGCCGAAATGCTAGAGAATTATTTGGAAGAAAATCCAAATGATGCTAAAATCATTGTGCAAAAGGTAATCCTAGCTGCTCAAGCTCGTCACGCCGCTAAGAAAGCACGTGAAATGGTACAACGTAAAACCGTTCTTGGTGGCGGAGGTTTACCAGGTAAACTATCCGATTGTTCCGAACAAGATCCAGCAAAATGCGAAGTGTACCTTGTCGAGGGAGACTCGGCGGGTGGTACTGCCAAACAAGGGCGTGACCGTAACTTCCAAGCGATTCTACCGTTAAGAGGTAAAATCCTAAACGTGGAAAAAGCAATGCACCACAAAGTATTCGAAAACGAAGAAATCCGTAACATATTCACCGCACTAGGAGTAACCATCGGAACCGAAGACGATTCAAAAGCCTTAAACTTAGAGAAACTACGTTACCACAAAGCAATCATCATGTGTGATGCCGACGTCGATGGTAGCCACATCTCTACCTTAATACTTACGTTCTTCTTCCGTTTCATGAAAGAACTGATTGAAGGAGGTCACGTATACATCGCTGCACCACCTTTATACTTAGTGAAAAAAGGAAATAAAAAAGAAT
>CANFZC010000039.1 GCA_947451475.1 Flavobacteriaceae bacterium
GAAAACAGTGATAATGTATTTGGTAATGAAATCCAAGCCAATGGCTATTACAAATTCTATTACGCCTTCAGAAATAGTACATTAGAATTTAACACTTTCTATAAAACCATACCCATTAAAAAGGCTTTTGAAAGCTTAAAGGAACAATTGCCAGGCTGTAATCAAAATAATATCACGCGCTTTATTAAATATGATACGCCAGAAATCCATAAAAATGTAGTGCTAATCACCTTAGAAAGCTTTAGTGCCGACTTCCTAAAAGCCTACGGAAATACCGAAAATAGTACGCCTTTCTTGGATTCACTTGCTACCCAAAGCATGCAATTCACCAATCTGTATGCAGTAGGAAACCGAACCGTACGCGGATTGGAAGCAGTAACACTTTGCCTTCCACCAAGCCCAGCAGAAAGTGTCGTGAAACAAAAAAATAATAAAAACAAATTCTCTACAGGAAGTCTCTTCAAACAAAAAGGATACCAAGTAAAATACCTCTACGGTGGGGACTCTTTTTTTGATAACATGGGGGACTTCTTCGCCGGAAATGGTTACGATATAGTTGACAAAAAGGCATTCTCTCCAAAGGAAATTTCATTCTCCAACATCTGGGGAGTCTGCGATGAAGACCTCTTCCGCAAAGCCATCAAAGTAATGAACAGGGAAGCACAAGGTAACAAACCGTTCTTCAATCACATCATGACGGTAAGCAACCACCGCCCATTCACCTACCCCGACGGTAAAATCGATATTCCAAGTAACGCTAAATCCCGAAGTGGTGGCGTAAAATATACCGATTATGCACTTAGCCAATTTTTTAAAGCAGCTCAAAACCAACCTTGGTTCAAAAATACAGTCTTTGTAATACTGGCAGACCATTGCGCCTCCAGTGCCGGAAAAACGGAACTGCCCATGGATAAATACCGCATCCCAGCTATTATTTACGCTCCTGGTTTTATACAACCGCGCCAAAGTAATACCCTTATGTCGCAAATAGACATCATGCCTACGCTTTTAGGCCAACTCCATTTCCAATACCAAAGTAAGTTCTACGGCCAAGATATTTTTAAAGCCGATTATAAACCAAGGGCATTCATTGCAACCTATCAAGACCTCGGACTAGTAAAAGACAATCTATTAACCATCATTTCACCCGTAAAACAAGTGAAACAGTTCCAGCTAATCCCTATCGTAAACCCAAAACTGAAACCCAATTTTCAATTGTCATTCAAAGAAATACCCATAAAAATTCCTAATAAAACGCTAGTCAAACAGACCATAGCGTTCTATCAAACTACCACCTACCTCCTAAAAAATAACAAATACCAAAAGGTTGCTGCTTCCCCTAAGAAATAATTAATTCTAGCGTGCGTGGGAAGACACCTAAAAAAGAATTAGTACTATTGTCCTAGTTAAAATCTAGACCGTAATTACACCGAAATGAAGAAATATTTCCTTTGCCTACTTTGTTTATTCCTGCTGTCTAATGCTGCAGCTCAAATCAATTCCGCTATTGACACCTCCGCTTTCACCGCACCATCAAATGTCAAATTCAACTACAAACAGCTAATAATCCCTACCACCTTAATAGGATACGGCTTAATAGGTTTGAATGACAAGGGCTTGAAAAAACTTAATCTTGACATCAAAAACCAACTCATGGAAGACGGTCATAAAAGGTTAGGCCTAGATGACTTCTTTCAGTATACGCCTTCCCTAAGCGTCTATGCTTTGAACAATCTTGGCATTGAAGGCAAACACAATCTTAAGGATCGATCTGTAATTCTTGCGACCTCATTAGTACTCGTAGCAACCTCGGTAACAGCTATGAAAAAAATTACGGGTATCGAAAGACCCAACGGCGCAAACAATGACGCGTTTCCTTCCGGACATACTGCCCTGGCCTTCGCTGGAGCCGAATTCCTGTATCAAGAATATAAAGACGAATCGATTTGGTATGGCGTATCAGGCTATGCTATAGCAACATCTACAGGGTTTTTACGAATGTACAACAACAAACATTGGTTTACCGATGTAGTCGCAGGCGCCGGCTTCGGTATCCTAAGTACCAAAACGGCCTATTGGCTCTCCCCCTATTTAAATAAACACATCTTCCCTTCCATGACCGGAAAGTCTACGGCGTTTTTTATGCCCATTTACAACGGAAAACAACTTAGCGCCGCCTTCGCAATGACGTTCTAAAGGATTTTATTCTGCAGATAGACTTTAATGATTCTACTATGGTTCCTTTGTAACCTGGAATTTGAGATTTGACACGAGTCTCGTACTAAGACGAGACGACTGATGGAGCACAACGGAATAAATTTGGGATTTGAATATTTATTTTTTTTATGCTTTCTTTTATAATAAATTTACAAATTCGAAAGCAGTAGTACCCAATGAGAAATATCCTTTGCCTCACGCTCTTCCTTCTTGTAAATCATTCCTTTGGTCAATTTGCCGTGATCAAGGACAAGGACGGCTATTGCAATGTAAGGGACATCAAAGGGAAAAAGAAAAACATACTCGACAAATTAAACAATGGACACCTTATCTATTGCTTCGGAAATGAAGGTAAATGGACCTCTATCGATTACCCCAAACATAAAATGAATCTTAGCGGTAAAATCTTTCTAAACCGCTATACCTATATCAACGAATACCGTCGTATCCCAAAACAAAAAACAACCAAACCCTATAGAATATACTTCAAAAGGGATAGCATCAAAGTAACCATTACCCAACAAAAGTTTGATAGAAGCAAACATTCTTATGCCTTTTACAAAGAATTCAAAAAACAAATAGAATTCATAGATAATAAACGCTTTTGGGGTACTACTGGTACCTATCCCAAAACAGAATACAAAAGCATCGAAGTAAATATCTGTAATCGGGTAATTACCCTTCCTCCTAGTGCACTGGAGAATATATACCAAATCTACTTCCGCTACACCCAAGTCTTCTACGATTCCAAAAACGATATCGTATACATCATAGCCTCCAATGGCGACGGTGCCGGTGCCTACGACATCATCTGGAAAATTGAAAAAGGAATCTACAAAGAGCGATTCATAGAATACGGGGTCTAATGTACTTTTAATAAAACTTTATTCCTTTCCTAAAAACAAATTAATGCAAGAATGAATTCCCTAGTAGGATCTTCATTTACTATTCCATTGCATTCCAAAATTGAATCCATTTCTCATTTTTTAAAAAGCCTTTATAGAGGTGTTTTACTTACTGTATTTATGCATTTTTCATACCTACTTACTATATAGTTATCGTATACTTATCGTATAGTTATCGTATAGTTATCGTATAGTTATCGTATAATTATCGTATAAATAATGCTATTCAAATGTTAGGATGTCTTATACCAACTACCAGCATTGTCAAATAACCACTTAAAACGAAATACACTCAAAGTACTATCCCAATATTTTCCTAAAAACAACTTCGTTTCTCTTTTTTTGTCTAACTTTAAGTCCATGTTTCGACACCACGGAAAAAATAGAACCTTTCTCCATAACCTGCGTCTAGCCACCCTACTTTCACTCGTGGCTGGTATCGTAAATATTACCGGAGTGTTATCCCTCAAAACGCTAACAACCAATGTAACCGGTCACTTCGCCTTCTTTGCTGAAGAATTCTTTAAAAAGAACTACGCTGCCGCTTTAACCTTCCTAGTATTCACACTCTTTTTCCTATTAGGATCGTTTACATCCAACTTTCTGGCAGAATTAGTAGGGCGCAAAAAACCAAACTCCGCTCATGTAGTTCCCATCTTGCTTGAAATGCTGCTGCTATTAGCTGTAGGAACCTATGGCAATACCGCTTCACTTGAATCTGAATCAGGGAAAATAATGGCCTTCGCACTATTGTTCGCTATGGGAATTCAAAACTCTCTAGTAACCAAAATATCACAGTCAACGGTGCGAACTACACACTTAACTGGCTTGTTCACCGACCTAGGAATCGAGTTATCCCAACTCTTTTTTTATAAAAAAACAGAAGAAGTGAAAAGACTGCGAACCAACATTTATTTGCGTTTATCAATCATCACCTTCTTTTTCTTAGGCTGCGTATTAGGAGGCATACTCTACCAGTATTACGAAATAAAAACGCTTTACTTAGCGGCTTTTGTCCTTTTACTTGCGCTACTTTACGATTACTTTCGTCTTCAAATTATCGCCCTAAAACGCAAAGCTATTCACATACACTAATAACCTGATTTCCTCTCGCTCTAATTCTAGAGGTCCTACGAGTAGTCAAACGTTAATTTAATGTTATGTCTACTTAATTTAATTACTTTTGCTTCAAATACCACTCAATGATGAAGATTTGTAATTTATGGGCCCTTGTGCTTACAGCACTTATTAGTACCTTTTCATATGGTCAAAAATCAATATCCGAAAAGGATTATACGCTAATCTTTCAGGATACCCAAATAGCCATTCAATTCAACCAACAAAACGATGTCATTCTTCAGGCCATAGACGCACAAACCAAAGCGCCCATCACAGTTAGCAACCAAGGCAATACGTATACCTTAGAAAACTTAAAACCTGCAGAAATAATTGAAGTCATCTATCAGTTAAACAATGAGTTAGGTTTAACTACCAAAACAACTTATCTAGCAACTCCTTCTACTTCATCAGGTACCATAAATGTGTATTTCAACCACGAGGTAAACACTACTTATGCACAAGTCCAACCGGCAACCAATCTTGGCGATACACTAGACGACATGCTAATCACCTATATCAATGCCTGCGAAAGTACCCTAGACATTGCCATATACAGCTCGTCTTCTCCAACCGCAGATACAGGTATTGCGGGAGCAATCAATGCGGCTTATAACAGAGGCGTTCAAGTCAGAATCATATACGATCAAGGAACAACCAGCACCATGATTGGATTACTGAATACAAATATCCCTATCCTACCAAGTCCCTCAAGTTCAAGCTACGGACTAATGCATAATAAATTCGTGATTTTTGATGCCGATAATAGCGACCCAAACAAACCTTATGTTTGGTCAGGTTCTACCAATTGGACCGTGGCTCAAATAGATGGACCAGATAGAAACAGCGTCATCATGATTCAAGACCAAGCACTAGCGCAAGGCTACAAATTGGAATTTGAAGAGATGTGGGGAAGTACTACCTCCACACCCAATACTGCAGTCTCTGAATTTGGTACCTATAAAATTGACAACACCCCACACCATTACATCATCGGTGGAAAAACAATCGACAGTTACTTTAGTCCCAGTGACGGTGTAAATGCCAAAATCATAGAAACTATAAATTCAGCCAATACCGATATTGATATCGCAACCATGCTCATCACACGCTCTGATATAAGTACAGCCCTAATCGACAAATATAATGCTGGTGTAACCGATACTAATGTGGTAATTGATACCCAAAACCCTTCAGGAAATCAATACAACACCCTCTTAGCGGCGCTTGCTCCTAATCACATGGTAAAATTTACTAACTCAGGCCAAATGCACCATAAATTCATGGTGGTAGATAATTTCAATGCGGCATCCGACCCCCTTGTACTTGTTGGTTCGCACAATTGGAGTACGTCCGCCGAAACCAAAAATGATGAGAACACACTTATTGTACACGATCTAAATATTGCCAATCAATACTACCAAGCTTTTGCCTTCTTATACCTAGATGCGGGCGGTGCCCTACTCAACCTACCACAAAATGCTAAGCAAGAATTGACTTTAGCGCCAAACCCCACTAAAGATCGTTTTACCCTATATACCACTAACAACAACAGCCTAGATAACGTCACTGTTAAAATCTATGATGCGCTTGGTAAAAAATGTATGGAAAAGCAGTTTACCAACCTAGTAGAAGAAACACTTTCATTGGAAAACCAGGCGGGCGGACTCTATTTTGTAACTCTAGAAAGCAACGGTAAAAGCTGGAATTTCAAAGTAATCAAAGAGTAAACCTTTAACCAACTTGATGGTTTTTAATAAATCCTATGCGGCTCTAACGCTGATTCTTTTTACAGTCGAAGTTGTCATTGCCTTATTCGTGCACGATCACATCATCAGGCCTTATTTAGGTGACGTATTAGTAGTAACCGTAAGCATCGAAAAATTTAGAGAAAATAAACTACAGTAAGCCATGGTACTTGCGCACTAACCATTCTGCTGCTAATGATGTGGCAATAACAACCAACAACCATATCCAATCAATCAAAGGTGACTTCTTAACGATTGTTTTCTGTATAGCTTTATAACTCTCATCAGCCAGTAATTGCTTAATCAACACCTCTGCTTCATTGGCTAAATAGGCTTTACCTTTGGTTTGAATTGCCAATTGGTTCAGCGTATTCCAATCCGGATTAACAAATTGCTTTTCAATATCAAAATCCAATACCTCAAAGCCATTACTGTATACAGAATTTGAATTAGACTCTTTTACAGTGAAACTATAATGCCCCGCAACCAAACCATCCAAGTTGACCTTAAAAGCGTTAGAAGTACGCAACAAATCGTAATTCTTTACTTGCTTCGTTTTAGTATTAGTCACTGCTATTGACAAGCGAGCACGTTCATCCAACTCATAGTTCTTATTAAAAAATTGAGCGGTAATCGCGATACCTTCGCCCGAATTGTAAAAGCGCTCGTGATTAACCACCAAAGACTTTCTAGCATTCGTTGAAGCCAAATATTGTATTGTCTTATCCAAAAAGACATCAAAATCAACAAAACTCTTCTTATTCAAATACTGCTCTGCACGCCATTTCCATAGGTTTTCACCAAACAAATAGGCGCTTCTTCTCCCCTGATTCTCAACAAAAGACAACAAGGGCTGCTGGGTAGGTATATTATGTATGGTTGATGACAATAAGGTATTCACATTGCCTGAAGCAGTGATAGCACCAAATGGATTTTCCAAAGGCGGGTACTGCTCAAAACCAATATTATCCAAAGCAAATAAATTAAACTGGCTCTCAAATGAGGCCAAATAGTCTTCCTTCTGACTACTCATCTTAAAAGTAAAAGAGGATTGATGTTGGTTCAAGAAACCATAATCCGTGTCGTTACCGGTTATAATCCAACTGTTAACTTTAGCCTTTTCATTTTGATCAAAAACCGATTTAAACTCCCCATTAGGTTGATACAATATCAAGACATTATAATCTGTCAATGATTTAATATCTCTAGGCTTAAGCAGGGTAACCTTACGCTGTGCATTAGTTTCTATACTGCGCTTTATGGCACCTAAATCAGGATGAGCAATAGTCGATACTAAAGCAACTTCGGTCTTTTGGTCTATAACTTCAACGGCAAAGTTTTTGGTATTGTTATACGTATTCTTCTCCGACTCTTTAGAACTAATCGTTGCTTTCAATAGCTGCAATCCTACTTTATCCGCTGGCAACAACACATTCAAAGTAACGGCTTTCTTAGTAGGCGAAAAAGCCACCGTTTGCTCGTTCAACACACTATTCCCTTGTACAATTTTAAAAGTTGCATTGACAGCCTTATTGCCCGAATAATTCAAAAAAACTTCTACTGGATACTTATTCTTGTGAAAAGCATATTTATTGACATTCAATTGAGTCACCCGCAAATCCAAATAAGTAGCCGTATCACCCACTACCAAGGGATATACCTTTTGCTCAGCAGCAAATCCATAAACATAATCCTCTCCAGAAGTCTGATTCCCATCCGTAATCAAGACCGTTGGGTAATGTTGGTTCTTATAAATATTCTTTAAATTCTTAGCGACCAACGCTATATTCGTTTGCTTTCCCTTAAAATCTATAGTGTCCGCTGGAAGAAAATCAGCATCAAATTGGTAGGATTGCACTTCAAACTTGTCCGACAAAGCCGAATTATTTTTTAATTTCTCAAACAGCTCCAAAGCAACTTTATCTGCCTTCAAATCCTTAATGGAAGCCGAATTGTCTACTATTATAGGCAAAGGAGTCTTGCTAATTTCTACCGTCTTTCTAGAAATTATCGGATTGATTAATAACAATAACAACCCAAAGACCGTGAAGAAACGCAAAAAAGCCAAAAGCAAGGTCACTCGTGACTTGCTTTTGACTTTATAGAAATATTGGTAAAATGATAAACCAGCAGCAATCAAGATTGATACAAGTATTAACAAAATTGTTGTGGTTGTCATATAGTAAGAAGTGTTCCGTGTTAAATTAAATAATTTAGGGCCAAACTAACTTTTAAATCAATGCTAATTCCCTTTCGGGTATTCCTTTGACTACGTTAACATTCCTCCGCACACATTAAGCACTTGTCCAGAAACATAAGCACTTAGGTCTGATGCAAAGAATAAACAAGCATTGGCAACGTCCTCAGGCGTACCACCGCGTTTTAACGGAATAGAATCTCTCCACCCTTGAACTACATCGGCATTCAATTTTGCCGTCATTTCGGTTTCAATGAATCCTGGCGCAATCGCATTACAACGTATGTTTCTGGAGCCTAGCTCTAAGGCAACCGATTTGGTAAAACCGATCATACCGGCCTTAGAAGCAGCATAATTAGTTTGTCCAGCGTTTCCTTTTACTCCTACCACCGAACTCATATTCACGATAGACCCTTTACGGTTCTTTAACATGATCTTCTGCACAGCTTTGGTCATATTGAAAACCGACTTCAAATTAATCTCAATTACCTTATCAAAATCTTCCTCGCTCATGCGCATTAAAAGGTTGTCTTTAGTAATACCCGCATTATTAATTAAAATATCTATGGTACCAAATTCAGCCAATACATCATCTGCTAATTTTTGTGCTTCGTTGAAATCTGCTGCGTTCGATTGATAGCCTTTGGCTTTTACACCCATGGCTACTAACTCATTTTCTAATACCAAAGCAGATTCAGCAGACGAACTATACGTAAAAGCTACTTGAGCCCCATGTTGTGCAAATACTTTAGCAATACCACTTCCGATACCTCGACTAGCTCCTGTGATTATAGCTACTTTTCCTTCTAATAATTTCATGTTTAAAAAGAGTTTGTTTGATAATTTTATTGAAAGGTCAAATATAGCAATATTTTATAGGTTGTAAAAAATAACCCTACCATAAAAAACATTTCCTTTAATTTGAAAAAAAAAGTTTTAAGTACACAAGATAATACTGAAATCATCGTCTATATTTGATTACCAACTTAGTAAATTGTAAATAAACTAAATGACGTTTAACGCCAACCTCTTTGAAAAAATATACCATGACTATCAGTCAATGGTTTTCAATGTGGCGTTAAATTACATGCAAAACATAGAAGATGCAGAAGAAATTACACAAGATGTCTTTGTAAAAATACATAACGGCTTAGAGAACTTCAACCAAAAATCATCCTATAAAACATGGATTTACCGCATTACAATCAATCAATGCCTCGACTGTATCAAGCAAAAAAATAGCCAAAAACGCTTCTTTATCTTTGGTAAGAAAAGTCAGAACGAGCAGGAATATTTGAACATAAGCACTTTCGAACACCCCGGTATTCTAATGGAAAAGAAAGAAGATGCCGCCCTACTATTTGAAGTCATCAATTCCCTTACCGAAAACCAAAAAACGGCTTTCCTCCTCTCTAAATTGGACGGACAAAGCAATACCGAAATTGCAGAGATCATGGAACTCAGCATCTCCTCAGTGGAATCCCTTATTTTCAGGGCCAAAGCATCCCTACAAATAAAATTAGAAGAAAAATTTACACACTACCGCAAGAAATAAAACCAACCTTCGTCTAAACAATCATGGAACAAGAAACTTGGATACAAAACATTTTAGAGAGCACTACCGGAATCACTACTGTTGAGCCTAATGCGAATCTATGGGCCAAAATCCAGCATAAGATTCAAAAACAAAATTATGTTGCTCCAAAAACTGTATGGCTGGTAGCAGCCTCTGTTGCTATTTTGGTTATCCTAAATATCACTGTAATGAAAACCAAAGCAGAAGAAAAGTCTACTACCCCTACCTCCTATTTTGAAAACACCTTAAACAAAAGCAATCAACTCTACCAATAACATGGAAAAATCTAAATTATTAACCATTAGCGTCTTCGGGCTATTAGCACTTAACTTAGCCATACTCGCATTTCTATTCTTAAACGGACCTAAAGGACACCGTCCACCACCGCCACATGGGGACCAACAAAATCCTAGAGAGCTCATTATTGAACAACTCCATTTTGATGCTGCTCAGCAAAAAGAATACTCTAAAATCATTGAATGGCATAAAAAATCCATTCGTGACTTAGACAACAACATTCGTCAAACCAAAAATGATTTGTATGCACTTTTACGTCAACAACAAGTGGATGTCAAAGCCAAGGATAGTTTGATGACGGTTTTAAATACCTTCCAAAAGCAAATAAACGAAACCCACTTCAAGCATTTTGAAGATATAAAGAAACTTTGTCATCCCGACCAATTAGAGGATTACAATGCCTTAACTGAAGAATTAGGCAGAATCTTTTCCCCTAACCATCCTCCAAGGCGGTAAGCATATCCACAACTAGCACTAACCTTTAGCAACTTATAAACATGAGAAACATAACCCTTAGCCTAATTGCCTTTTTCGGAACCACTGCCGCTATAGCACAATATAACACCTTAGCAATCCCGGAAGCGTTGTATGGAACCAACTTCAATCTTGAACTAAAAGATGCAACTAAACAACTCCGTACGGGAAACTTAACCGTGACGGGAGCTATTAATAATGAGAGTTTCTGGGGCCCTACCTTGTTCATCAACAAAGGGGAGGAAGTTCACATGAATGTCACTAATAATCTCAACGAAGAAACCACACTGCACTGGCATGGTATGCACTTACCTGCGGTAATGGATGGCGGACCCCACCAAGTTATTCCTGCCGGTACCTTATGGCAACCTTACTGGACCGTAATGAATAATGCTGGAACCTATTGGTACCACCCTCATTTACACGAAATGACGCAAGCCCAAATGACTAAAGGTGTTGGCGGCTTCATCATTGTAAAAGACCCGCAAGAGACTGCGTTAGCCCTACCCCGTACTTATGGGGTTGATGATATTGTTTTAGCTTTAACGAGCCGTAGTTATACTACTGCAAACCAATTTGACAGTCCGCCTACCTCCACTAGAGTATATGGCGATTATATGCTAACTAATGGAACTCCAAATGCCCAAGTGAGCTTACCCAAACAATACGTGCGCTTGCGCATACTTAATGCCGAAATCGAACGCGGATACAATCTAGGTTTTAGCGATAACCGTACGTTTTATATTATTGCTAATGACGGTGGCTTATTAAATGCTCCTGTTGCCGTTACGAGAGTTAAATTAATGGTGGGGGAACGTATAGAAATCATGGTAAATTTAGGCAATGATACCGTTGGCTCTACGGTAGACTTAAAAGCGTATAATTCAGGACAAACTCTTGGATTCCCTGGAGGCGAACCAAACAGTAGTGGACAATTTGGTAGCTTATTAAACAACGTAGACTTTTCGGTTCTGCACATCAATGTAGCTGCAACAACTACAACAACTACACCGATAACGGCCGTACCATCAGCCTTGGCTACCAATACCTATTGGACCGCAACTGACGCTACTGTAACAAGAGCACTTTCGGTTACGGGTGGCCAACCTAATGTTGCATTTACTTTTGACAACACTCCTTTTGTTTTAAATACAATTAACAAAACCGTTAATCTCAACGACATCGAAAAATGGACGGTAACAAACAATGCTGTCTTTGGCCACTCTTTTCACATCCACGACATCGAATTTAAAATAGTAGCTCGTAATGGGTCGGCTGCCAATATAGGAACTCATGAAAGTGGTTGGAAGGATACATTTTATCTACCTCGTAACGAGTCGGTTTCCTTTGTAGCGAAGTTTGATGACTTTGCCGATGCCGATGTTACGCACCCATATATGTACCATTGCCACTTTGCTGGTCACGAAGACGGCGGTATGATGGGACAATTCATAGTAACGAGCTCTTTAGGAACTAACGAGACAACTCCTTCAACCGATTTTAGTTTGTATCCTAGTCCAGCTAGCGACAAACTTTACATCAATCTTAGTGATGCGAGTACAGAGGTCTACTACATCACCATCATAACGGTTACCGGAAGAACGGTAATGATGTTGCCCCAACCTCAATGGCAAAACGGTATCGATATCACTTCTTTAGCGTCTGGAGTATATATAGTGCAGCTAATGGATAAAAAGTCTAAATCGCTTACCACCAAAAGATTTATAAAGAAATAACATGAAGCTCTTTCGTTACATTCCTGCTTTAGCACTGCTTGTCATAACCTTGACAGGCTTTACTGCTATGAGAAATGTGACGCGAGCGCAGACCATAAAAGACTTTCACTTAAAGAATGTAAACAACAAGATAGTTTCGCTCTCCAGCTTTAAAAATGCCAAGGGTTTCATGGTTGTATTCACTTGCAATAAATGCCCGATGGCCAAGTTTTATTCTGAACGCTTAAATAAATTAAATGCTCTGTACAAAACAAAAGGGGTTTACCTATTAGCAATAAATGCCATGGATACCCTAGCCTATGCTGAGGAATCTTTTGCCTTAATGCAACAAAAAGCTAAAAAAGATAAACTAACGTTCCCCTATTTGCAAGACGACTTACAAGTAGTGGCCAAGCAATTCAATGCTACCCATACCCCACAAGCATTTGTTATCTGGAAAAACAAATTGGGCACCTATGATATCAAGTACCAAGGCGCAATAGATGATAATGCTGGTGATGCTGCAAATGCCGAGCCTTTTTTAGCAGAAGCCGTAACGCAACTGTTAACCCACAAACCCCTGACACATCCAACGACAGAGTCCTTTGGCTGCCGTATCTTTTACCGTGGGGTAAAACCAAACATGAAAATCAACTAATCCTAATAACTTCGTATGAAAAGAACACTATTATTAAGTCTGCTTTTGTCCAACATGTTACTGTTGGCTCAAACCAATCCTGCTATTACCAGTTGGTTGCAGAATACTACAGGAATTACCGGACGTCATTATGTTTCGGGTAACTCTACCCCTATAAACGACGCGGTTGCCGCAAATGTACAAACAGTGCAATATGACGCCAATTGGGTTTATGTTTCAGCTACAGGTATTCCTGCTTATATTACGGGGCCTTTTTTAGATGGTAATCCTTCGGTAGCTACTGCCCAAAATAAAATATTTAAAATATCATTAAATCCAGTACAAAATACAGGAACAGCTACCGCTACAACCGGAGGTAATATCGGGATTTTTAAAAACGGAGTTGCTTTATTTGACTACCGAGACGGTGTCTCATGGAAGAACTCAACTAGTGCATTAGCAGGAGGTCCTCTGGGCGGTATGGGTGATGGTAAATGGAATAGAGATGCTGTTGTTGGTGAAAAGAACGGTTTTGATTGTGTTAAGGCACACCCTGCCATGGGTAATTACCACCACCACCAAAATCCAAGTGCTTTTAATTTAGATTTAGTGGTTATTTCAGACCGTTGTACCTTATATCCATCTGATGGTTTATATGTAATTGATCAAACGCAACATTCTCCACTGTTAGGCTTTACCTATGATGGATTTCCTATTTACGGCGCTTATGGCTATGCTAACACCGATGGAACAGGTGGTATCGTACGAATGAAATCAGGCTATCAAGTACGCAACATCACTACCAGAACCGTTTGGGCAGATGGCACCGATGTATTAGACGGACCTGCCGTAAGTACGACTTACCCTTTAGGCTACTTTAGAGAAGACTATGAATTTGTTGCCCATAATGATGACCAGAGCTATTTAGACGCTCATAACGGTCGTTTTTGTGTGACTCCCGAATACCCAGATGGTAAATATTGCTATTTTGCAACAGTTGATGCCAACCATAATTCGGCCTACCCTTATGTGGTGGGTCCAACCTTCTACGGAACCAAAACAGCTACCACAGTAGCCTCAGTTCCTTCTGGAACTACAACTTATTTAGCCACAGACAACTTTAGTTTAGATAAAGCAAACCTAATCATCTATCCTAACCCAACCTCCGATTTTATTGCTATACAAACACAGATGGTAGAAAATGATATGGCTGTAGAATTAATAGATACCTTGGGTAAAGTGGTAACATCCGGAAAAATACTGCAAGGAAGTACTTTATCGATTTTGGACACTACAACGGTTACCAATGGTGTATACTTTGTAAAAGTCTCCGATGGTAAAAACAATAAATCGTTTAAGGTCATAATAAACCGATAAATCAATTGTAAACTCCGAAAGATAAATTCATGAATAAAACAATACTCATTGCAATTTGGATGCTAATAAGTCTTCAAACTAACGCTCAACGTAATGTTGTTGTAATCATTGCGGATGATTTAGGTAAAGATTTTTGTGATATTTATCCAGACCATGCCAATAATACAGTTCATCTAACCAACGTTAGAAGACTTTTAGAAAAAGGTGTGGTTTTCAATAATGCTTGGGCTAATCCTCTTTGTTCTCCTACCCGTGCTGGCATCTTGACCGGACGCTATAGTTTCAGAACCGGCGTAGGCGATGTTGTGGACGGAAGTAACCCTGATTTGAATACCAACGAAAACATCATTCCGAAAGTACTAAACCTATATAATCCCAATGGAATCGCGAAAGCATGTTTTGGAAAATGGCACCTCACAGCCTTCGGTCCTGCAGGTTACAATTATCCAAATCTGATGGGATTTGATCATTTTGAAGGGAGTCTTACGGGAGCTTTAGGCCAACCAGGACAACAAGTAACAGGATATTATAATTGGACTAAAATTACCAATGGGGTGAATTCCACCTGCACCAATTATGCCTCAACCGAAAATGTAAGCAATGCTATAACCTATTTAAATAATCAACCGACAACCAAACCGTTCTTTGTCTGGCTGGCTTTTAATGCACCTCACACACCCTATCAATTACCTCCAGCATCCCTTATCTCAAATACCACACTAAGCGGATTACAATCGGATATTACAGCCAATCCTACACCCTATTTTCAAGCAATGGTGGAGGCAATGGATACTGAATTAGGGCGCTTTTTTGATTATCTAGTCAGTATCGGAAAATGGGACACTACTGATTTTATTTTCATAGGGGATAATGGTGATGATTCCTATGTCGCCCAATCTTCTCCAGCCAAAGGAAGTGTCTATCAAGGTGGTATTACAGTTCCCTTTATAGTGTCAGGACCCGATATTATTAATCCTAATAGAACTAGTGATGCGTTAGTCAATACCGCCGATATCTTTGCAACGGTACTAGAAATGTTTGGGGATACTGATTGGCAAAGCCAAATCCCTACTGCCACGGTAGACAGTCATAGTCTAATGCCTATATTGACTAATGAAGCTACTACGGTAAGACCTTGGGCCTTTTCAGAAGTATTTAGAGTAACTCCCTTAGCATCGGATGGAAAAGCCATTCGTAATGCCAATTACAAATTGATAAAATTCAGTAATGGCACTGAGAAGCTTTTTAATCTTACTGCAGATGCAAGTGAGACTACTAATTTACTAAACACAACTTTATCCGATACCGACGTTACTAATTATAATTATTTATGCACGGAGATGTCCAATTTAGTAGGAACAGGAATTATCTGTACCGCTTTGGATAATGATACTTTTCTAGACGCTACCGAAATATTTGTACTTGAAAATCCGTTTAAGTCCAAAATTCAGATAAACAATAGTACTAAAGGTGACCTTTTTGAACTTTATACAGTCAAAGGTGAAAAAATAGCTGAAGGTACCGATGTAGCTACCCGTGATTTTTCTACTTTAGCCAAAGGAACCTATATAGTAAAACTGGTCAAACAAAAGAAAGTATTCAAAATCATCAAAGAATAATAAACTTATGAAACGGCATACATTAGTCAATCTAACTACGGTATTGCTCTTTGGTTTTATACTAACTTCTAACCTTGCGGCTCAATACAAGAAACCTTATAAAAAAGCTGCAGTTAAATCAGTGCACCAAAACATGGTTTATATCCCTGCTGGAGAGTTTCAAATGGGAGGTGATAACCCACAAGCATTTCCCGATGAATATCCTAAACATAGGGTAAAATTGGATGGCTTTTGGATGGATTGTACCGAAGTAACTAATGCGCAATTTGCTGCCTTTGTAAAAGCAACGCAGTATGTCACCACTGCCGAAAAACCAATAAACTGGGACGAACTTCAAAAGCAAGTACCACCGGGCACACCAAAACCTTCTGATGAGGAGCTTAAACCAGCTTCGCTAGTATTTATTACTCCAAAAAATGATAATGACTATTGGTGGGCTATGGTCAAAGGAACTAATTGGAGACACCCTTTAGGTCCAGATTCATCCATCATTGGTAAAGATAACAACCCCGTTGTACAAATCTCTTGGGATGATGCCCAAGCCTACTGCAAATGGGCTAATAAGCGACTGCCCACAGAAGCCGAATGGGAATATGCTGCACGCGGCAAACTCAAAAACAAACTATATCCTTGGGGTAATGAATCACTGGACGTTGGTCAATCCAAAGCCAACAGTTGGCAAGGTGAATTTCCATATACTAATACCAATAAAGACAGTTACGTAAAAGTATCCCCCGTAAAATCTTTCGCACCCAATGGCTATGGCTTGTATGATATGGCCGGTAATGTTTGGGAATGGTGTAACGATTGGTATGATGCCAGCTATTATACTGCCGTAGGTCATGAAGTTACCAATCCAAAGGGACCTTCAGTAGGATACGACCCAGAAGACATTACCGCTCAAAAACATACCATTCGTGGCGGTTCCTATTTATGTAACGACGGCTATTGCTCTGGATACCGAAATGCCCGTCGTATGAAAGAAACCGCCGACACCAGTATGGAGCATATAGGCTTTCGTTGTGTTTCGGATTATTAGGTAAAGTCTAAATGTGGTTTAATGCCTTACTTCTAAGCACGTGAATAATAAAAAAGCCCCTCTTTTAAGGGGCTTTTTTATGCTTTATAATTTAACGGTAAGCGTAATACATAGCTATTTATTCCTTAACAAACTTAGCTCTTGCAGTTCCCTTATCGGTAAAGAGTTTTATGATATAACTACCCGTTTGTAATGCAGAAACATCTATACCAGTACTATTGTAAGTATTCGGAAGCGCAAGAACTACTTGACCTAATGAATTGTAAATCGCTATTGACTTAACTCCGATAGTTTCCTTCATTTGCAAATTAAGTACTTGCTTAGCAGGGACTGGATATACACTAAAATAGGTGTTAAAATCAAAATCTTGGTTGGCTAAGATCCCTACCGTAGTAGTTGCCGTATTTGTTACTATAGGCGCATTATAATCAAAGAAGATACTGGCCGTATTACTAAAACTATCGTCAAGTACTAAGTTGGGTTTGGTCTTAATCTTAAAGGCAACATAACCTGTATTAGCTCCCGCGGTAAAGGGTAAGTTGATGTTTTCAAATACAAACTCCACTTGATTGGAATTGGTAATTCTCGTAACATAAGAAGCACTGCCGCTTAAGGGAATTAGTGTTGCAACATCAAATTTATTAGTATCAATTAGGTCTTTTACCACAATATTCTGCGCATTGGCGGTACCGTCATTTTCAAATCGAATGACATAATGCACATAGTTACCCACCATGCTTGGCGTTATGATAGTACCTTCTAAACAAGTTTTATCATTCGGATCAAAGGAATTGACTACCCCTTGTGCTAATACAGCGGTATTATCAACAGGAGTTTCATCGGTAGCACCTCCAATGGTAGCATTATAGTTTAAAATATCACCATTGTTAACCGCGGGGGTTTCTCCGGGAGAATTTACATTTAAAACCACGGTAACTTCTCTGGTTTCAAAAGGCAATAAATCATTAAAATCCCAGGTCAAGCTATTCGTTGCGGTATTCGATACACTCGGAATAGCCGAAACTAAATCTAACACTGCATCATCAAAAACAAGTGAAACGGTGCCACTTTGTGAAGCAGTTCCTTTGTTTTTAAAGATGATTTTATAGGTAGCATCAAAACCTGGACGAGCGATGTCTATGGGCAATAAGGCTACTTCTAAATCATTATGAATTCCATTAGCGGTGATACAATAATCTTGGAGGTAAGGACTAGTTGCGTCTGGAAAAGTAACTGATGCAGTGGATGGCGACACCGTAAAATAAGTTGGATTCTCCAATACAGGCGTAAGGGTTTGGGTTCCTGCTTGTGCATCAAATTGATAGTGTCCACTGTTATTAGCTATGATCGTGCTAGTTAAGAACCCATCGGTGATACCTAACTTGAAGTTGGGATAATATAAATCCGTAGCATCACAACCGTTAGCATTCGCATCAAAATGTGTAGTACCCTGTAGCGAATAAAATGTACCTCCCGGCACAAAACTACAATACGAATTCACATGACAATTGGGCAAGCCAACCGTATTGCTTATAAGGAATTGAATCGTTTCGGTTTCAAATCCTTCATCAGCACAAATATACTCGAGGGTGGGATTCCCTGATATATGAAAATCTTCGTTTGTGCCATTCTTTAGGATTAGTGTCTGCAATAAATTGTTATCACAGTAGAGATACAGTAAAGAATGACAAGTACTAACATCTAATGCTGTAAGCAAGTTATCATTACACATAAAGTATTGCAGATTTTCAGAAGCAGCTACATCTAAAGCGCCAATTTGGTTATTATTTGCATAAACTACATTTAAAAGCGGTAAGTTAGACAAGTTTAGCGTCGTAAGTTGGTTAAAGCGACATTCCAAAATGGTAAGATGACTTAAGCCCGAAACGTTAAGGGTTGTCAGTAGGTTATTAGAACATAGTAAACCTTCTAGCAAATTTAATGCACTTACATCAAGCGATGTTATTAGGTTGTTCGAACATTGAATTCCTGTGAGTTGGGTCAGACCCGTAAAATCTAATGCTGCAATTTGGTTTTGTTGACAAGACAAAGAACTAAAACTACTCAAACCGTTTAAATTCAAAGCAGTTAGTTGGTTGCTGTCACAATTTAAATTGGTAAGTTGGGTTAAACCATTAACATTTATGCTTGAAAGCAAATTTAAAGCACATTCCAAACCCGTTAAATTGTATAAACTAGAAGCATCTAAACTTGTAAGTTGATTGTTGCTGCAGTTCAAAGCCTGAAGATTAGGCAAACCACTCAAAGGAAGCGCTGTAATTTGGTTAGAAGAACAATTTACGTTTGCTAAATTTACTAACCCACTTGGATTTAGGCTAGTAAGTAGGTTATCGCTGCAAAATAACACCGACAAACTAGTTAATCCATTGACATTTAAAGAAGTTAGTTGGTTATTGCTGCATTCTATTACATTTAATTGGGTCAAACCATTAACATTTAAAGAAGCAATAGAATTAAAATTGCAATATAATTGGTACAGTTCATAGAGACTGCTAGGATCTAATGTTGTCAGTTCATTATAACTACAATCTAAGCTTTTGAAATTTAACGTTAACCCACTTAAATCCAGTGCTGTGATATGGTTATTTGAACAAGATAGCGATTCCAGACTGCTTAGCCCGCTCAAATTAATAGAAGTGATTTGATTACTATTACAATACAATGCTTTTAGATTAGACAATCCGCTAACATTGATTGACCCAATTTGGTTGACAATACAATCTATTACTTCAAGATTGTTTAAGCCACTCACATTCAAAGAGGTCAGTAAATTTGAGTTACATTGTAAAAAACGAAGATTACTAAAACTCTGTATTCCTGTTAAATCAATGATATTACTGCTATTTAAATTAAGGCTAGACACTTGTATTGCTTCACTTACTTGGATTTCGCCATCATTATTAGCATCAATGGTAAAAGCTTGTTGGTTACTATCTAGAGCAATCCCATTTGTAGCATTAGCCGATAATAGTTTTATTTTAAACATAAAATCCGGGATATTCACAACCTGAGCATTACCATAAAATCCCATCAAAGCAAGCAGTAAAAGAGCGTATTGTTTTTTCATAAGAAGGGTTTGAATTTCAAAGATATAGAAATAAGTCTGTAAGTAAAAATTACCATAAAAAAAGCCCCGATTACTCGGGGCTTTTTAGTATCAAAATGAATGGATTATCCCATTACTTCTTTTACTTTCTTACCGATTTCAGCTGGAGAGTCAACCACGTGGATACCACAAGAAGCCATGATAGCTTTTTTAGCTTCGGCTGTATCATCAGCACCGCCAACGATCGCCCCAGCATGTCCCATAGTTCTTCCTTTAGGTGCAGTAACTCCGGCAATGAATCCAACCACAGGTTTGCGGTTTCCATCTGCTTTAATCCATTTAGCCGCATCGGCTTCTAACTGACCTCCAATTTCTCCAATCATGATGATGCAATGTGTTTCAGGGTCGTTCATTAATAATTCTACGGCTTCTTTCGTAGTAGTTCCAATAATTGGGTCACCACCAATACCGATCGCAGTTGTGATTCCTAACCCTTGTTTTACAACTTGGTCAGCTGCTTCATAGGTTAAGGTACCTGATTTAGATACAATCCCTACATTACCTTTTTTGAAAACAAAACCAGGCATGATACCTACTTTAGCTTCTCCTGGAGTGATTACCCCTGGACAGTTTGGACCTACTAAACGACAGTCTTTCCCTTTTACATACCCGTAGGCTTTAATCATATCGGCTACAGGAATACCTTCAGTGATTGTGATAATTACTTTGATTCCGGCATCGGCCGCTTCCATAATAGCATCAGCTGCAAAAGCTGGTGGAACAAAAATGATGGTAGTATCAGCACCGGCTTGTTCTACAGCATCTTTAACGGTATTAAATACAGGACGATCTAAGTGTGTAGTTCCCCCTTTACCTGGCGTCACCCCACCTACAACATTTGTACCGTATTCAATCATTTGAGAAGCGTGGAAGGTACCTTCGCTACCTGTAAATCCTTGAACTATTATTTTTGAATCTTTATTAACTAAAACGCTCATGTTTGTGTTTGTTTATTTGTGTTTATTTTTTGTGTTGCAAAAGTAGAAAATAGTAATTACTATTTGGTAATTCGCCCTTAGTTTTTTTGCAAAATTACTATAGTTGACTCATTTGGTAGCCTCTATACAGTTTGTTATTTTTTAGCTCCCAAATAACCATGAAGTGTGCCAAGAGCATTTCTTCTCTAGGATTCTCGATGGTTTTCACATAATGAGAATAGCGCACTGCAACAGTATTGCCTTCTTCAACGATATGGGTGATTCTGGATTTTGAACGGACATAGGCTTTACTGAGTTCGCTGCTCAACGCAATGATCTCATCGTGGTGCAGTTTTAAAAACCCTTTAGTGCTGTGCCATTCCAGTACTACATCAGGGTGTAAAAAATTGTTTACCGCAGAAGTTTCCAATAGGACATCGGATTGGTAAAAATTTTGAACGATTTCTTTAGCGCTCATAGTTATTTTAATTTATTTAATAGATCTGGTATTCTTTTTACGTTGGCCAACTGTTTCAGTTTTTCACGTGATTCTTCTACAGGTGTACCAAAATAACTCTTGCCCCCTTCAATGGACTTGGTTACCCCTGTTTGTCCCAATACGACCGCTTTGGTTCCGATGGTGATGCCACTAGTGGTTCCTACTTGACCCCATAGCGTTACTTCATCTTCAATAATCACACAACCGGCAATTCCCGTTTGGGACGCGATTAAACATTTCTTTCCAATAACGGTGTCGTGGCCTACGTGTACTTGGTTATCAATTTTGGTTCCGGCTCCGATGGTTGTATCTCCGGTCACCCCTTTATCAATGGTGCACAAAGCTCCTATTCCGACGTTGTCTTCTATTACTACTCGGCCCCCTGACAAGAGTTGGTCGAAACCTTCAGGACGTTTTTTATAATAAAAAGCATCAGCTCCTAGTATGGTGCCTGAATGGATGATGACATTATCCCCTATTACGGTATTGTCATAGACAATTACGTTGGCGTGTAACAAACAATTTTTACCGATGGATACATTGTGCCCGATAAAACAATTGGGCTGCACTACGGTACCTTCTCCGATGGTAGCCGATAAGGATATACTCCTATTGGCCGCCACAAACGGACGAAAATGTTTGGTTAGCGTATTAAAATCGCGGAATGGATCATCAGAAATCAATAAGGCTTTACCTTCAGGGCAGTCTACTTCTTTGTTGATTAGCACAATAGTAGCGGCCGATTGTAAGGCTTTATCGTAATATTTAGGATGGTCGACAAAAACAATATCACCCGGCGTTACCACGTGAATTTCGTTCATGCCATGAACCGCAAAATCATCGGGGCCTACGTAGGGGCATCCGATGATTGTTGCGATTTCTTTAAGCGTATGTATTTTTGGAAATTTCATATAGTAAAATTACATCTCAGTAGGTTTGAAATAAGTCGCAAGAGGGCGACTGTTAACTGCGACTGCTTACTATTCTTTTACTCTTTCCATGTATGAACCAGTAGCGGTATCGATTTTGATTTTGTCTCCTTCGTTGATGAATAAAGGAACGTTTACAGAAGCACCTGTTTCTACTTTGGCTGGTTTAGTGGCATTGGTAGCGGTATTTCCTTTTACTCCTGGTTCGGCGTAAGTAACTTCTAATACAATAGAAGCAGGCATATCAACTGAAAGCGGCATTTCGGTTTCAGTGTTTACTTGAACCATTACTAGGGTACCTTCTTTTAATAAATCGGGTGCATCTAGGATTTTTTTATCTAGCGTAATTTGCTCGTACGATTCCGTGTTCATAAAATGAAACTGATCACCTTCGGCATATAAATATTGGTACGTATGCGTTTCTACACGTACTTCGTCAATCTTATGTCCGGCAGAAAACGTATTATCCAACACTTTTCCGTTGGTCAATGATTTTAATTTAGTTCTCACGAAAGCGGGTCCTTTCCCTGGTTTCACGTGAAGGAACTCGATAATTTTATAAATATCGTGATTGAATTTGATGCATAATCCGTTTCTAATATCTGATGTTGATGCCATTTTGTTGCGTATTTGGTTATTCTTTTATTTGTTTGTTATCCTACTTTGAACATTTAAGGTTCGTTTATTCTTATTGCGTATTAAAAGCTATTAATACGACCCAGAGTAGCCTTTCATGATCCCTCTTGAAGAGTTTCTGATGAAATCTAAAATCTCATCTCGTTCGGGAGAGGCGGCCATTTCAGCTTCGATGATGCCGAGGGCTTGGGAGGTATTATAATTTTTCTGGTACAATATTCGGTAAATATCTTGAATCTCTCTTATTTTATCCGAGGTAAATCCGCGTCTTCTTAAGCCTACTGAATTAATTCCGACGTAAGATAACGGTTCTTTGGCCGCTTTGGTATATGGTGGCACATCTTTACGTACTAGCGAACCACCAGAAATCATGGCATGGTCGCCAATATGGATGAATTGGTGTATGGCCGCTAGACCACCAA
>CANFZC010000040.1 GCA_947451475.1 Flavobacteriaceae bacterium
AAGATAAGCGGTACGATGTCGTAACAACCCGTAGCGGTAAACTCTACTCTAACGTAAATCGTCTGCGGATTAGCCGTATTCAAATACCCCGTAACGTTAGTGATTTGGCCCACAGCAGTTCCATTCTGTGCCGCAGTAGTATCAGTATAGAAGGTAACTTGAGTACCAACTGGGTTTATCGAACCTAGGATCTCAGGTATTTTAGTGGTCAAGTCAAAAGGCTCTTGTCCTGCCGCTCCAGTGTAATCACACAAGTGGTAGTCGGTTGGTACCGTAGCTTCTGGCGTTGGATTTACAATTACCTGCAAAGGCACGATTGCAAAACAATCGGTTACTAACGATTCTACTCTAACATAAATGATTTGTGTCCAAGGATCTATCGTAAAGTAATTGGCTGGTGTTGGTATAAAGGTTCCGTCTACAGTGGCATCCGTCAAGGTCTCATGGAACGTTACATTATAAGTCGCCCCACCCGTAATAGAAGGTATCGCTTGTGTCAAATCAATACCCGTAAACCCATCGTTATTAGGATCACAAATTTGTAACGGATTAGGCGTAGTCACCACGATATCATTCACTACCGAAGTAACGGTAAAGGCTAAGATCGTAGAGTTACAATTGGCTACCGTTTGATTCGCAACCAACGTGTGATTACCCGCCAAGACGTTTTGGAAGAACGGACTTCCTTGATAAGCCCCATTATCCAAAGAATACTGATAATTGACTCCCAAAGGAGAAGTAACCGTAACCGAATTAGAATTACAAGAGGTCACCACCGATACCACAGGGGTAACCGTAGGCACCACTTCAATCTGTAAGGTAGTAGATACGGCACACGCTCCAGTGGAAGGAGTAAACGTATACGTAGTGGTAGTGATATTATTTAAAGCAGGCGTCCAAGTCCCTGCGATACTATTTGTTGAAGTAGTAGGCAGCGCTGCTATAGCGTTCCCTTCACAGATCGGCAATACCGCGGCAAAGGTCGGTGTTACTTTCGGCAAGATCGTAATCACCAAGGTTTGGGTAGTCGCACATAGCCCTGCGGTAGGCGTAAAAGTATAAGTAGTCGTTGCCGTATTATCTAATGCTGGAGACCAAGTACCGGTAATACCGTTATTCGAAGTGGTAGGCAAAGCGGTTAAAGGCGTACCCTCACATACCGCACTTACCGCCGTAAACGTAGGCGTGATATTCGGATTTACCGTAATGGTCATCGTAGCCGTTAACGCACATTGGCCTACAGCTGGAGTAAACGTATAAGTAGTAGTTGCCGTGTTATTCAGAGCAGGCAACCAAGTACCCACTATGCCATTGGTAGACGTGGTCGGTAAGGCTGCTAAAGTACCCCCAGCACAAATAGCGGGTACCGCCGTAAACGTTGGCACTATTGTATTCGGATTTACTGTAAGGGTCATCGTAGTGGTAGTCGCACACAATCCTGCAGTGGGCGTAAACGTATAAGTAGTCGTGGCAGTATTGTTCAAAGCAGGGGCCCAAGTACCCGTAATTCCATTTAGGGAAGTCGTCGGTAAAGCCGCCAAAGTAGCACCCGTACAAATAGCCGGTACCGCCGTAAAGGTAGGGGTCACATTCGGATTCACGGTAATGGTCAAAGTAGTCGTAGTAGCACAGGCGGAGTTAATCGGCGTAAACAGATAAGTTGTTGTAGTGGTATTGTCCAAAGCCGGTGTCCAAGTCCCCGTCACGCCATTCGTGGAAGTAGTCGGTAAGGCCGCCAAAGTACCACCCGCACAAATCGCAGGAACCGCTGCAAAGGTTGGTGTTACAATCGGAGTCACCGTGATCGTTGTCGTAGTCGTAGTAGCGCATTCACCCGCTGTTGGTGTAAAGGTATAAGTGGTCGTTGCCGCATTGTTCAAAGCGGGTGCCCAAGTACCCGTCACGCCATTCGTAGAAGTAGTCGGTAAGGCTGCCAACGCAGTCCCCGCACAAATAGCCGGCACCGCCGCAAAGGCTGGCGTAACCGGACTAATACAAGCGGGATAACAAGTAACCGTCTGACTGGCGGTACAAACACCATCCCAAGTTATGGTAAAGGTTACTGCCTGCCCTTGAGTCACTCCCGTAACCACATAATGCGAAGGTGATACCAAGGAACCCGTCACTGGGGCTCCCCCATCAATGGAATAACTATAGGTAAAACTGGTCTGCCCCACATTGTTAAAATCAAAGGCTACGGTAGTTGCCGTCGAATTAGCATCATCACAAAATAAGGTCGGAGGAGTTGTAGGTGCCGTATTAGCCACATTCACCACTATGGCAATGCGATTACTCTCACACCCTCCTACGGTTTGACTAACATAGTAGGTGGTAGTACCCACTGTAGCCGTAGAAGGTGTAGGCGCTGTGGTAGAAGCTACACCACCAGTAGCATTGGTGCCATACCAATTTATAGTAGCCAATGGGGATGGTAATGCTACCAAAGCGATAGCCGTTGCGTTTTGACAATAGGTAATCGGTGTCGTAACCGTTGGCGGATTCGGAATAGGGGCTGCCGTCAAGGTTACCGGTATCGGTGTGGATACACAACCCGAAACCACATCTTTTACTTGTGCATTATAATTACCAGGTGGTAAGCCCGTAAAACTCATGGAGGATTGATAGGTTACCCCACCATCAACGCTATATTGATAACTAGCGGCTTGGTATACATAGCCACCTACATTGGTATAATCTTGTGGGTCTAAAGCATTCCAATCGGCCGGATTCCAGGTCATCGAAGGATGCGGTGCTGTAACTAATCGACGGTACGAATAACCGGGTGCATTAACAGGTGTAAAAGCTACGCCCGTAGTGTTCCCCCATAAATCAATCGGCACATCAGTACTAGTAGTCAAGCGAATGTTATCATCGGTATTAATACCGCCACAGCCCGCAAACAGCAAGGTCGGCGTCACACCTCCCTGATTTACAGCACTACCAATAGCAACTACTACCACCGAGTTATTCGCTAAGGTACCTGATAACAACAAGTTACAATTGGCGGTAGTACCACCATTATTATAGACTTTAAGTCGATAGTTGGCTAAGTTTTTAGAAGCACCCGTTCCATTATAGATCTCTACATAAGACAAGGACCCCACATCTTCATCGGTCACTTCCGAAATAAATAGGTCCGTAGGAACAGGTAAAGGTGCTGGGTTAACAGGACCGGTAAAGACAATCGAACCTGCTAATACGGTACAAGTGGGTTGCGTTACGGTAATAGTCGGCACCACGGCACAAGGCACGCTGGCAACGCAGACTACATTAGCAGGCTGAAAACAGCCTGTACCCACCGGGGTAACCGTAAGCTTAACCGAATCATTCGGATTCAATCCGGTTACCGAAAAGGTAGTGTTAGTAATAGAACCGCCGCTTACCGCAGCGCCATTATTAATAGTATAAGAAAGGGTATAACTATTGGCATTAGCCAAAGCGGCCCAGTTAAACGTAACCGAACTTGAAGTGGCTACGCCACAAGAGATGGCCGGACTCACAACAGGATTGACCGTTACGGTCACGTCTTTGGTTACCGCACAAGTAACAGTGGTGGTAAACGTAATATCATCCAAAGCAAAGTCATTTCCAGGTGCGGATGTATTAGAATCATACAATTTGATTTGTGCTAACGTACTCAACCCAGCATTCCATGTTTGTGAAAAATTAGTCCACACACAAGTAGACCCCGTTGAATTCATGACACCTATTTGCACACCGTTAATCACTACTCTAATAGAAGCAGGATTCCCTACGGAAAGGGTTTGTATCCAAAAACTGAAATTATAACTCTGACCGGGGGTAACCGCTATGTTTTGTCCCCAAACCATATCAGTACCTCCCGCCGCTGTCGATCCATCCACTACCATCATCTTTCCAGTACCTGTCGTATGATCCACGCAAGTAGCAGAAAATCCTGGCTCCCAAGTATTCGGATTCGTTACGACACCATAGGCTTTTTGAACAAACACAGTATTTGCGGGGTTATAATAAGTGTAATCAGAATTGAAACCAACATTACCATTAGTGAAACTACCATTAGCGATCAAATCAATAGTGGAAGTGATAGGAGACGATACCGTATAAGTGGTCGTTTGCGTAGGAGCAACTACCGGACTAGTACTAGTTGGGGTCGTCAAAGTAGCATCGGTCGGCGAGGCAGTCCAAGTATAAGTTGTCCCCCCACTCACCGATAAGGTAGTAGGAGATCCTAAACAAATGGAGGTATTCGAACTGGTAGTCAAACTGCTAGTCGGTGCCACCAAGACAATGTTGGATTGACTAACGGTAGTACCGGCAGAATCGGTCACCGATACCGTATAAGTACCCGCACTCAATCCCAAGAAAATACCATTCGAATTACTCTGGGTCGCCGCTCCCGATAACGTATAGGTTACATAAGGAACAATTCCATTACTAGCTGCCGCCACAATAGACCCGTTAGTGGAATTAGGACAAGTAGGATTGGAAAACGAACTTGAAATACTCAACGGTGCCGGTGGCGCAGTAACCGACATATCATCAATGGCAAAATCATTACCTGTGCCACTAGTATTGTTATTAAACAACTTTATATTTACACAAGCACCCGTAGGTACAAAACTATAAACTACTTGCTGCCAGCCATTAGCAGGCAACGGCGCTAAAACACTACCCGAAACCAACGTAACGGAAGTAGCATTTAATATCTGACACCCTATATTAGCTTGGGTAGCCGCATTAGTAACCGTACTAGATACGGATCTAATCCAATAACTGAACGTGTAGGTAGCGCCAAGGGTCATCCCACATACGCCTCCTCCAGCATTACCCGCTTCCCAAAAATTCTGCTGCCCTCCCACCGTGGTACCGTCAATGATCATCATGTTCCCAGTACCGGTCGTATGATCTCCTACATTAAGGAAAAAGGCAGTATTCATGGGTTGCGGATTAGTGGTAATAGCAAAATTTCCACTCACCGTAGTTCCCGAAAAGGGTTGGGTAATTTGGGTAAAAATACCGGTATTGGTGTTAAAGCCTGAAATACCTCCCGCTTGAAAATCACCATTAATGAGTAAATTTTGTGAATAACCCGCAAAGGATAACGATAAAATCAACAACAGTATTGTTTTATGTAATAAGCTAATAATCTTCATTTTAATTTTTTTATACTGTTACTTTAGGGCAAATACGATCCGATTAAGCCCCAAAAATATTGATTTTAAATACTATACTATTCCTAAAAGAATACCACTTTAAAAAAACCTCAGGCTATGAGGTTCTCTAAGGTGTTATCTTTCTATTTTTCTACGATCTCTTTCCGTTTTTAACAAGCCAAGCTCTCGACTAGTCTGTCCCGCTACCGAAGTATTCTCCTCTGCCCTTCTAATCAAATAGGGCATCACGTCGCGTACTGGACCAAAAGGCAAATACTTAGCCACATTATAACCATGGGCAGCCAAATTATAGCTAATATTATCACTCATGCCATACAACTGTCCAAAACAAATACGCGGATCGTTTTTCGCCAATCCTTTTGCTTCCATTAAGTCGATTAGGGTATACGAACTCAACTCATTATGCGTACCCAAAAATACCGACATCTGATCCAAATGCTCCATCATATACAAAGCAGTAGCATCAAAATTAACATCAGTAGCTTCTTTACTTTCACAAATAGGTGTAGGGTATCCCTTCTCTTCAGCTCGGGCATTTTCTTTTTCCATATAGGCGCCACGCACCAATTTCATCCCAATATAAAACCCTTCTGCTTTCGCTTGCGCATGCAATTGTTTCAAATAATCCAAGCGATCCCAACGGTACAATTGCAACGTATTATAAACAATCACTTTCTCTTTGTTGTACTTGCGCATCATGTCAGTAACCAAAGCGTCAGCCGCTTCTTGCATCCAACTTTCCTCTGCATCAATCAACAACGCAACGTCTTTCTCATGAGCCGATTGACATACCTTATCAAAGCGAGCAATAACACGGTTCCACTCTTTCTGCTCCTCCAAGGTCAAGGGTTCCTTGGCTCCTAGTTTTTCATATAAATAAAACCGACCCAAACCGGTAGGCTTAAATACCGCAAACGGAATCGCCGCGCGCTCTTTAGCAAAAGCAATCGTCTTCAAAGTCATCGCCAAAGCAGCATCAAACTGCTCCTCTTCTTCTTTTCCCTCAACCGAATAATCCAACACGGATGAAACGCCCTTGGTATACATTTTATCTACTACTGTCAAACAATCTTCTTCCGTCGTACCCCCACAAAAATGATCAAATACCGTAGCCCTAATCAGTCCTTCCACTGGCAAATGTGCCTTTAAAGCAAAATTAGTAACCGCCGTTCCTATGCGAACCAAAGGCTCGTTTGCAATCAATTTAAATAAAAAATAGGCCCTGTCTAATTCCGTATCGGTTTTTAGTGCAAAGGCCACTGTGGTATCGTTGAAAATCTTTTCCATTATAATTGTAATAACGGTACAAATATAAATAGACTTTAGTGATTATTTAGTAATTTTTACAGTATTTTTGGGGCTAATTTTTATGTAAATGCAACCTATTCAAGCTAACGGATATCCCATTTATTTTGGGGAAAACGGCTACCAATTGCTCAATGCTTTTCTGGAACAAAATAACTATTCCAATATCTTCATTTTAGTCGATACGCATTCCAACGAATGGTGCCTAAACCGCTTTTTACCCGCTTTAGCAACCTCCAAAACCATAGAAATCATCGAGATAGAAGCCGGTGAAAGCGAAAAGAACATCCACACTTGTGTCGAAATCTGGACCGTGATGACCGAATTAGGGGCCGATAGAAAAACACTACTCATCAACCTAGGCGGTGGCGTGATTACCGATATCGGCGGATTTGTAGCGTCGACCTTCAAAAGAGGCATCGATTTCATCCACATTCCTACTACCCTATTAGCCATGGTAGATGCTTCCGTGGGAGGCAAAAACGGCGTGGATTTAGGTACTTTAAAAAACCAAATCGGTGTGATCAACGTACCCCAAATGGTACTCATCGACACCAACTACCTGGATACCTTACCCCAAAACCAAATGCGCTCCGGTTTAGCCGAAATGTTGAAACACGGACTCATACAGGACGCTGCCTATTGGACTACGTTCACCAAACTAAGCCAAGTGGATTTTGCCGATTTTGATGCCCTAATCCACCGTTCTGTAGCCATAAAAAACGAGATTGTAATGCAGGATCCCACCGAAGACGGCATCCGTAAAGCACTCAACTTCGGCCACACCCTCGGCCATGCCATTGAAAGCTATTGCTTAGAAAACGAGGAGAAACCAACCTTATTACACGGCGAAGCCATCGCCATCGGAATGATCCTAGAAAGCTTCCTGTCTTGGAAAAAAGACCTGATCACAGCAGCCGAATACTCAGAAATAAAAACAGCCATCAGGGCTATTTTTGACCCCGTCGTTTTTGAGAAAACCGACCTCCAACCCATCTTCGATTTACTCATCCACGACAAAAAAAATGAATACGGCAAAATCCAATTTGCCCTCCTTAACGGCATCGGAAACATCAAAATCAATCAAGCCGTTGACAATGAATTAATTACACTAGCTTTCGAAGATTATAAGAAGTAACATTTTTTTAATAAGATTAGTTGCATTTCGCAAATATTATTTTTTACATTTGCCTTGATGAATAAAAGTGCCCACACTACTATACACAACACTTTCAATCAAGAAAATAATACCCATTTCTTGGCTAATGCCTCGCTTTCATTCCGACTGAAAAGTGACTTCATGGCGTTGTGCTCCCAAATCACTTTTTTATTCCAAGAAAAACTACCGATTATTTACGCTAATATTAGAGTTTGAATCACAACTTAATCTGTTTAAACAACTATTAATTTGTAATGATATACCCTAAATGAACACTAAATATTTCGACTTAATTAATCAAACGTTTTACTTTCCTCAAGAAGAATTCACGCTAAACAAAGACAATCTTCAATTTCATCACATCGACTTGATGAAATTAGTGGAACAATACGGCACTCCCCTAAAGTTTACCTACCTCCCGCAAATTTCAAACAACATCAACAAAGCAAAAGGTTGGTTCAGAAAAGCCATGGAGAAAAACAAATACGAAGCCAAATACTTCTATTGCTACTGCACCAAAAGCTCCCATTTTAGTTTCATCATGGATGAAGCATTCAAAAACAATATTCATATTGAAACCTCTTCGGCCTTCGATATCAATATAGTAGAGAACTTAATGGCACAAGGCAAAATAAATAAAAATACCTATGTCATCTGTAATGGGTTTAAACGCGAACAGTATATTGAAAACATTGCGCGCTTAATTAATGGCGGACATAATAAGACCATTCCTATCATTGATAACTACGAAGAACTTGATCTTTTGCAAGAAGCCATCAATGGCAAATTCAAAATCGGTATTCGTATCGCAGCAGAAGAAGAACCTAAATTCGAATTCTATACTTCCCGACTAGGAATCGGTTACAAAAACATCGTACCGTTTTATAGAAAACAAATCGAAGGCAATAAAAAAGTAGAATTAAAAATGCTCCACTTTTTCATCAATACAGGCATCATGGATACCGCCTACTATTGGAACGAATTAGTGAAATGTATCAAAGTATACGTTGCCCTGAAAAAAGAATGTCCATCGCTAGACAGTTTAAATGTTGGTGGTGGCTTCCCGATCAAAAACTCCTTAGCCTTTGAATACGATTACCAATACATGATTGATGAAATCATCAACCAAATAAAAATCGCTTGTGATGAAGCCGAAGTGGATGTACCCAACATCTTTACCGAGTTCGGTTCGTTTACCGTAGGAGAAAGCGGCGGCGCCATCTATCAAGTACTTTATCAAAAACAACAAAACGATAGAGAAAAATGGAACATGATCGACAGTTCGTTCATCACCACCCTACCCGATACTTGGGCCATCAACAAACGTTTCGTGATGCTAGCCATAAACCGTTGGAATGACACCTACGAACGGGTACTATTGGGCGGATTGACCTGCGATAGCGACGATTATTACAACTCCGAGCAAAACATGAATGCCATCTATTTACCTAAATACAGTAAAGAAAAACCACTATACATCGGCTTCTTCAATACTGGGGCGTATCAAGAAACCATTGGCGGATTTGGAGGGCTACACCACTGCCTTATTCCTCAACCCAAACACATTTTAATCGACCGCGATGAAAATGGAATCCTAGCAACCGAAGTGTTCTCTGAACAACAAAACTCAGATGACGTACTGAAGATACTGGGATACAACGCGCTATAGGCGTTCAAAAAACAATTATTTTTATTAGAATTAAATTATAAAAACAGTTTGTTGTTTTAGAAAAAAAGTTTTTCTTTGAAGCACAAACTACAAGCAACAAAACACAACAATGAGCAAAGGACCCATCAGCCAGTTTATAGAAAAAAATTACCTTCACTTCAATGCAGCAGCGCTAGTAGATGCCGCCAAAGGATACGAAGCACACCTACTGGAAAATGGTAAAATGATGATCACCTTGGCCGGTGCCATGAGTACAGCCGAATTAGGGAAATCATTAGCCGAAATGATCCGTCAAGATAAAGTACACATCATTTCTTGTACAGGCGCTAACTTGGAAGAGGACATCATGAACTTGGTAGCCCACAACTCCTATAAAAGAGTACCTAACTACCGCGATCTATCGCCACAAGAAGAATGGGACCTGTTAGAAAACCATTACAACCGTGTAACCGATACCTGCATCCCCGAAGAAGAAGCCTTCCGTAGATTACAGTCCCACCTATACGATATTTGGAACAACGCTGATTCTAAAGGCGAACGTTACTTTCCACACGAATTCATGTACCAAATGATCAACTCAGGGGTACTAAAACAATATTACGAAATCGACCCACAAGATTCTTGGATGGTGGCCGCTGCAGAGAAAAACTTACCTATCGTAGTCCCAGGTTGGGAAGACAGTACCATGGGGAACATCTTTGCTTCCTATTGCATCAAAGGAACCTTCAAACCAACCACCATGAAAAGTGGTATCGAATACATGATGTGGTTGGCAGACTGGTATCCTAAAAACTCCTCAGGTAAAGGTGTAGGCTTCTTCCAAATTGGAGGAGGGATCGCCGGAGATTTCCCGATCTGTGTAGTACCTATGCTATACCAAGACATGGAAATGCACGATGTGCCGTTCTGGAGCTACTTCTGCCAAATTTCAGATTCAACCACAAGTTACGGTTCCTATTCCGGTGCCGTCCCAAATGAGAAAATCACTTGGGGTAAATTAGATATAAATACACCCAAATTTATTATTGAATCGGACGCTACCATTGTAGCCCCGCTTATATTTGCTTACTTACTAGATTTATAAAATATTTTTTTATGAGAAGAATTATTGTAGACTATGCTAAACTAACTGGTGACATACTAAATTTATTAGTAGAGAAATTCCCTGAGGGATACGACGACACTGATATCATTCGTTTCCGCAACGCGCAAAATGAATTGATTGAAGCCGTTGAAGTAAAAACCGAAGATACCATCTACCTAGTAAAAGTGAGTACCAAACTAGCGAGTCGTATGGAGAAATTTGACGAAGAAGATGACTTAGACGCAGTAATCGAACCTATCGATCCAATCAAAGGGCTTGACGATGACGAAGACGCCCCTTCTGACGAAGAAGAGGAAGAAGAAGACTTGCTAAAAGACAAAGGCGGCTCTGACGACGATGGCGAAGACGACCCAGAAGAAGATGAGGAAGCCGATTCAGACAACTTCGACGACGACGATGACGAGGAATAAGTAAGTATTAAGTATTAAGTATTAAGTATTAAGACACTAGATATAAAGACAAACCCCCAATTTCTAAGGAGATTGGGGGTTTTTTAATTTAACACTAGCAACGCCAAATAAATTTGGAATTTGGAATTTGGAATTTGGAATTTGGAATTTGGAATTTTAATATTGAAATTTAAATCAAAGGTACCTCTCCTCAAAAACCCTCATATGATGATTCTGATGCCCAATAATCACAAACCCTAAAGCTCTAACCGACATAAGACGCCCAGAAGCAGTGCCGGCTTGCACTAAGGTTTCTTGGTCAAAGGTTTTGAACAACGCCAACGTACTCTGACGCACTATAAGGAACTCCGTCAATAAATCCTGCAGTCCTCTTTTAGTACCTTGAGCAGCCACTACATAATCGTCCTCCTCAAAACCGGGTAACGGAGTTTGATCCCTACGAGCAAATCGCAACGCACGGTAAGCAAAGACCCGCTCCGCATCAATCAAATGCTGTATAATATCCTTAATCGTCCACTTCCCCTCCGCATAACGGTAATCAAACTTGTCCATAGGTAAGTTTTGAACAAACTTTATAAAACGATGTACCGAGATCTCCAACTCCTCCATCAAAGTATACTCATCCGACACTTGCTCAATATACCCTGCATAAAAACCGGCATATTCATTTGGCTGCACTTCTGAAACTCTCATATAATTTTATATTAGTACTACAAAGATGTAGCTTTTTTTTAATTTATGAATTGGGATTTGGTGATATGGTAATTTGGTAATTTGGTTATTTGGAATTTGGTTATTTGGGGATTTGGAATTTGGAATTTGGAATTTGGAATTTGGAATTTGGAATTTGGAATTTGGAATTTGGAATTTGGTAATTTGGTTATTTGGAATTTGGTTATTTGGGGATTTGGAATTTGGAATTTGGAGATTTGGTGATTTGGTAATTTGGTTATTTGGAATTTCTATTATTGGAATTTAAAACTGCGACTGCTAACTGAACTACGCTGAATTCCTACTCGCATTCGTATTCCCAAACAACGATCGGGTAACCAACTTCTCATAGACCTTAACCAACGCCTCATCATAATGCTCCTGTTTCTTCATTGCAATGATTTGGGATGAAGCATACTGTTGGATAGCCAATAACGGCATTACAATATGCTCCCGCATCGCAATCGAAGCTTTCCCATCAGGGTAATTCTCCATCAATTCTTGATGCCCCGCAATTTTTAATAAGAGGCGTTTGGACTCCAAATACTCGTCGTAAATGATTTGCCAGAAGGCGCCAAACTCTAGGTCGTGCTGCATATAAGCCGTTAAAGGAAAAAAGCACTTGGCCAGTGACATCATGCTGTTCTCTAGTAAAGTACGAAAGAACAAAGAATGGTCGTACAACGACTGTACCTGCTCCCATTGTCCCGTACTTTCATAATGTTTCAAGGCCGTACCTACACCAAAAAATCCAGGTACATTTTGCTTTAATTGGGACCACGAACCCACAAACGGTATCGCCCTTAAGTCGGCAAAATCTAATTTAGCATCCGTGCTGCGTTTCGAAGGCCGACTCCCAATATTCGTCTTAGCATAATAATTCAAAGTGCTTATCTGTTCTAAATACGGCAAAAACTTAGGGTGGTTCTTAAAGCTCAAATACTTCTCATACCCCAAATCAGCCAAGGTATCCAATACCTTCATCTCCGTTGCAGTCAAGTTGCTCTCCTCCTTGGCAAACACTTGATTCGCTACGCCCGCACTCAACAAGTTTTCTAAATTGAACCGACAAGAATCTGGAGTGCCAAAATTCGAACTAATCGTTTGCCCCTGCACCGTCAACTGGATCTCTTGGTGTTCTATCGTCGAACCCAAAGACGCATAAAACTTATGGGTCTTACCGCCTCCTCTAGCAGGTGGACCACCCCTACCATCAAAGAAAATGACTTTAATACCATACTGCCGCGAAACGGCTGTAATGGTTTCCTTAGCCTTGAAAATACTCCAATTAGCCATCAAATAACCGCCATCTTTAGTACCATCAGAGAAGCCCAACATCACCGTTTGCTTGTCTTTTCGTTGCTTCAAATGGGTTCTATAAGCTTCATTCTGGTACAATTGCTCCATAATGGTATGCGCCTGCTGTAAATCGTCAACCGACTCAAATAAGGGGACTATGTCGACAGTCGGTTGGGACCAACCCATTAAAGCAAACATCGCATAGGTTTCCATCACATGCAACGCACTCTCATTATTACTGATAATATAACGGTTACAGGCCTTCTCCCCATTGGTCTCCTGGATACTACGCATCAACTTAATGGTGTCCAAAGTCGAACGGGTCATCGCATTCTCAAAGAAATGGGCACTCAAGTCATACTGTAACAAACCTAACACATCCATCTGCTGGCGTTCGCTAAGGGTATCAAAATCTTCTGGAAAATAAACGATTTTCTCTTTACGCAACAACGCAATGATATCCCCAAATACCTCCTTGTGAATATGACTGTTTTGGCGGATGTCAAGGGAAGCAAAATGAAAACCAAACTGTACAATCTTTTGCAACAGCAAATTCACCTCGTCCAAATACAATGACTGATGTTGCTCTACGATGATTTGCTTCACTTTAGTTAACTCGGCAACCAATTCCTCCAAACTGATAAATACCGCCCCCTGCGAATAAAACACCGAACGGTATAACTTATGCTCCAAGCCCGCTATAATAGCATCCACCTCAGTAAAGGTCAACTTGCGCTTCAAAGCGCGGATGTCAAAATAGTAACACTTCAAGATGGAAGTACGCAACCGATTCGCCACCTGCTCGGTAATCTCGGGTGTAACAAACGGATTCCCATCGCGATCGCCACCCGGCCAAAAACCCAAATTGATTATCGGATTCTCAATCAACGCACCCTCAAATATATTCTTCTGCAAATACTGCATCATCTCCCCTATAGTCTGGTAAAAGACATTCTCTAAATACCAAATCAAACTCACCGCCTCATCAAAGGGTGTCGGCTTCTCTTTCTTTATAAAAGGGGTTTTGCCCAACTGGGAGAGCAATTGCTTAATGGTATTCAAATCGTTCGCACGAACAGCCTCGGTCAAATCAGTGATGATCCCCAACACTGCCCCAGGATAAAACTGCGTTGGATGTGCCGTCAATACGGTTCGTATCGTAAAATCCTCCAAAAAAGCAATCAATTCTTCCCGCTTATCTCGCGCTTCTGTCTTTTCCTTAATATCGCGCAGCGACCCCCTACCTTCCATATTATGCACCACGGGAAAGGCTGCATCTTCAATCGCATCAAACAATACAATCTGACGCTCTACATATTGTAAGAAGCGAAACAATAAATCAACCTTCTGCTGCTCCGTAGGGTTGTCCATATACTTGGCTGCAAAAGCATCTACAATCTCTTTAGGTGACTTACTGCTCCTAAACCCTGCCTCACATACCTCCGTAAACAAAGGCAACAATACGCCCGTATTGTCAATCGCATCAAACGGCAAGGTGATGAACACACTGTTATAAACATGGTACTTCGATAAGACATTCTGATTAAAACGCTCTATTTTAGGTAAGGTGTACATGGTAAGCAAATTTTAGGCAGTAAGTTAATAAAAAAAACCTCAAGCAGGGCTTGAGGTTCTATACTATTTTTAGCGTTACACTAGTCTAATTCGTGAAAGATGGTATGCATCAAACGCTTCTTGTCGTTTATGCTTTCTTCTAACGAAATCATAGTCTCAGTTCTATAAACACCCTCAATGTCATCAATCATAAAGATTACATCTTTAGCATGCTTAGTATCTTTCGCTCTAATTTTACAGAAGATATTGAATTTACCTGTAGTCACATGAGCCACCGTTACATACGGAATCTCATTAATACGCTCCAAAACAAATTTAGTTTGAGAAGTGTTATTCAAAAAGACACCCACATAGGCAATAAAGGAATAACCCAATTTTTCATAGTCTAAAGACAGGGACGAACCCATGATAATACCCGAATCTTCCATTTTTTTCACACGAACGTGAACCGTACCCGCAGAAATTAATAATTTCTTAGCAATATCGGTAAAGGGTATTCTAGTGTTGTCTATCAACATATCCAAGATTTGGTGGTCTACTTCATCTAAACGAAACTTACTCATAAAAAAAGGTTTTATATACTATATCAGTGTTTTCAATTCAAGAAGCAAAACTACATTTTTTTTAATAAAAATCGCTAATTGTTATTTTTTTAATAAACCATTAACAATTTTAATACTATTACCTAAACAAAAGTCCGCTTTTTGCTCAATATTCGGAAAGTTATCTTGATCATCTTGGTACAAAGCGCCTTCGGCATCCATTGTTACGTGACCAAAAAAATCCTCTCCTGTATTCAGCTGAGCAATACGTGCTTCAAAAGCTACTTTTCCTTCCGTAAGAACTTCTTTAAATTGTACTGCAAAATTGCTAATTTTTTCGTTACCATCATAATTTATTTTAACATTTTTATAAACAAAATCATAAAAAACGACTTTATTTTGCGGAATTTTTAAATAATCATCGATTTTGTTGCTAACTATAACGTTTTCGCTTAAATACACCAATCCCGAAACTAATGCGATAAAAATATACGCTCTGGTTTCTTCACGCTCATAATCTCCCGCATAATGTCCCGCCTCAAATAAAACCGTCGGAACACCCTCATACTGAAACGTATCCCCCACACAATTCAAATTAAAGGAATCATCAAAACGCCCTACCTGATTCGGAATATAATCCTGCAAAGTACCATTCATAGCAACGATGATTTCCATAGCTCTAGTACGCACCGCATTTACTTCCCGGGCTTCATTATAAGAAGGGGCCAAAAAGGAAACCGTAGCAGGATATCCCCCATCGCCTGCACCAAATATCGTGCGCTGATCATGTAAATTGTAACAGTAGTCCGGCCCAAAAGCGGCAAATACTTCGCGCAACACCCTACTCTCAGGCTGTGATAAGTCTTGAGCATCCCGATTCAAATCGACTTCATTAGCATTGACCCGGGTATAAGCCGCAGCACCATCCGGATTCAACATCGGCAACATACAAAAGGTAAAATTCGAAAGCAGCTTCGTGCTAAGTTCATCCTCTCCACGGAGCAGGTTCAAGAAATCAAATAACGCCTTAGTGGTCGTACTCTCATTCCCATGCATCTGCGACCACATAAAGACCTTAATAGGCCCAGTACCCATCACCAATTGATAAATGGGCTTTCCTTGTACCGACCTGCCTACTACCGTTGGGGTAAGCGGAGCCAATAGGGGTTCTATAGCCTCCAAAGTGATATAACGGCCATACAAAGAAGCTTCTTTACAGCCGTCATGCAATGCTTTATAATTCATTTCTATAAATTTAAAATTGATATTGACGTTCTGGATACTTACCCTGAACACCTTTAAAATGCGCAGCAAGCAACAACATATCGGCTTCATAATCGCCCGTAACGGTAACAGGATCACCGAGCCTCACTTCCCTCTTTCCATAATCAAATGCCACTGGTACTATCGGCACCCCTGCCTTCAAAGCGATATAGTAAAAGCCCGTCCGGAGCTCCGTGACCTTTTTCCGAGTGCCCTCAGGGGCAATCGCCATTCTAAACACGTCCCGAGAGTCAAACACCTCCACTATGGCATCCACCAAGTTCTTCCCACCACTGCGGTCCAATGGTGCCCCGCCTATGCTTCGAAAATAATAGCCAAACGGAAACATAAACAACTCCTTCTTCCCCACAAAGTTCATTTCCCGCTGCAAGATCCCCCGAGAAAACAAGCCCAAAAAGAAATCCAAATTTGAGGTATGCGGTACCACCATCAAGATGCATTTCTTGACTTCCTCGGGCACCGTGCCGATAATTTTCCAACCGAATACTCTAAAAAAAATAAATTGATATAAGTGCCGTTTCACAAGCGTTATTTTTCGTAAATTTAGTATTAAATCTATTATTTTTGAATAAATTATTTCCAATGCTCCAAAAACTCTTCAGCTACTTCCTTCCCGTGAATATTTACAAGAAAAATTCTTCTATAAGTAAAACACTAGAAGTAACTTGGAACAATGGCCAATTGGTATTAGACAGTCAAAACACCAACTATTCCTATGGTAGCCTGCAACGCATCCTACGCAAAGGCCTCAAATATATCGGCTTCGAACGCATCCAAAAATTCGATAGTGTCCTGGTTCTAGGCGTAGCCGCCGGCAGTGTCATCAAAACCCTAGTAGAGGATGTAAAGTATAGCGGAAAAATAACGGGAGTCGAAATCGACGAACAAGTAATCAATATCGCTAAGGAATACTTCAAACTGGATGCCATACCGCAACTCGAACTGGTAATCGATGATGCCTTCGAATTTGTATTGAAAACCAAACAAACCTATGACCTAATCATCATAGACATCTTTCAAGATACGATGATGCCCAACTTCCTATTCGAAGATTTCTTCATCAACCGAGTGAACAACATCCTCAATGTAAATGGATTCATCCTCTTCAATACCATGGTCATCACCCAAGCCCAAGAGGAACGCAATGCAGCCTATAAAACCAAGTTCGGCGGCAACTACTCCCTGCGCATGTACCCCAAAGTGGAAACGCATAACGAACTATTCACCATCAAAAAACTGGCCTAATGAAACACTTCTTTAAGAAACTCTTGCTAGGCAAAATTACCTCCCGAGACCGCAACCGCTTCAACATTACCCCGCTACAAAAGAGAATACTCAACATCCGAGCCATCTGGAACAACGACCACCAAGACGATAACGGCATCGAGAAAATAGTGCGCTTGGTGCTGTCCATATCGCAGTTATTGTTTCCCGGACTCTACATCAAACACTACGCACACAAAATCGGATTCGAATACCAAGACCTCATGATGGACATCTATGTCCTCCTCAAAGTGGCGTTCCCCTTCCTAATCCTGCTCAACGACTGGCAAGGAAATCTAGCCATCGTGCTCCTCATGACTTACGTCTTACTTGAAACCGTACTATACATCCCCACACTCATCTTTGCCTCCGACATGCTCTCAAGACCCCGCTCCTATAAGCGGTCCATGCTCTTACTGTTCTTCAATTATCTCGAAATTGTGTTCTCGTTTGGCGTGCTATACGATTGTGGTGCCAACATGAATCGTCCCTTCGAAACCTGGTACGATCCCATCTATTTCAGTATGGTCACCTCCTCTTCCATCGGATTCGGAGACTACGTCCCGGTAACGCTCTATGCCAAAGTATTAGTAAGCATCCAAGCGCTATTCTTCCTATCCTTCGTGGTACTCTTCCTCAATTTCTTCTCCAACAAGATCAAAAGCAAAGGCTACTTCGATCACGAAAGCGAAGAATTCTAACGGTTTGTCATTCCCGCAAAAACAAGAACACAGCGAAGCGTTCCACCATTTGTCATTCCCGCGCAGGCGGGAAACCAGTTAGAACAACGAATTAAGTAGTATTTGGAATTTCTATTTTTTGGAATTTGGAATAACTGATTTATTCTTTGAAAACGAAAATTTGAAATTATAACATATACGGCTCCCCTCCTAAATTAGGAGGGGTGGCACAGCGAAGCTGTGACGGGGTGGTCTCTTACAAGCAGAATTATAGCCTATTAAAACAAAACCTAATTTCACTTAAAACAAAATCAAGATTGTCAAATACTTGTTTGTTTTCAAATCGAAGTACTTTAATATTATAATAGGAAATAAACAAATCTCGTTCTTCATCATATAATTGTTGACTAACATCCACATGACCATTACCATCCAATTCTATCGCTAATCGCTTCTGTGCACAATAAAAGTCTACAATATAATTTCCGATACTGTGTTGCCTTCTAAATTTTTTACCTTCTAATTTCCTATTTTGTAAATAAGTCCATAAATAAGCTTCAGCTGGAGTAGCTGCTTTGCGCAAATGAGTTCTAAAAGTCGCAAGATGAGGCAGCGAATGTATTTTTTTTGAATTATTAGGGTTTGAAGAACCTTTCATTTCTTGAATGATAAAATCGTAATTAAAAATCATTATTTTAAAACTATCGCAAATACTCCTAAAAACCCCTAACGGCTCCCCTCCTAATTTAGGAGGGGTGTCACAGCGAAGCTGTGACGGGGTGGTCCCTTAGAAACGTAATTATACTAAATAACCCGATTGCGCGGATTTGCAATCCGTGCTCCTTACCCTTAATCTACTTCCTCAGGATCAACTCAAATCCTTTTGAGTAGCTATGAGAACTAATTTATATATACAATATTCCTTTTTACTATCGATATCGTACTTTCATTGTCATTTTCAATAAACTTTTTTGTTCTCTTAATCCAATTATTTTTTTTGTCATATTTATATTCAAAAATTATAATTGATTTATTTTTTGAAAGTGGCCCAATCATTTTAACAATATCACCATTTTCATTTATATCTATGATAAAAGGATAATTATAATATTCTAATTTATTTAAAACCAATTCATTTAAATAATTGTAAACCTTATAGTTATAGGTGTTCGATTTATAATCATACTCTGCAGTTTCAATAGCTCCGATTTCCCCATTTTTTACTGAGGTTATCTTGATTGGAGATTTTAAGCTATCCATTTCAACTATCATTTTGGAAACTGCAGATAACTTATCATCTAAGAAGGTTAATGTTTTAAAACTATCAGTTCTATCATACTTTATGTGTAGTTTATCATTTGCGATTGATTTATTGTAAAAATTAACTTTAGACTCTTTAATTTCTTTGTTTTTGTCAACAATATATTCAAAAATTGATTTTAGTTCATCATCTTTATAAAGACGTCCATTAATTATGGAATCATTGGAATAATTATAAATCCATTTATTAGTGTAGGTCTCATTTTTTAAAAAATTTGTCTCATTTACAATTATATTTTTAACGTTATTGTCGTTGGTTTTGTATAATTCTTCAGTTCTTGGCTTATTCATTAACTCTGACGGAATAGAAGTTTGAGAGAATACAAGAAATGTATTTAAAAGAAAAAACATCAATAGTGACTTTTGGTTTCTCATATAATTAATTAATACTTAAATAAAACACTTTACCCGATAGCGCAGACTTGCAGTCCGTGCCCCGCTCCACAAAGTCTTCAGACTTTGAGGGACCAATACTTTGTGTATACAAAGCTCACTGCTAACCTTTATTTATTTAACATTTTCTCTAAATCCACATTCAAGGATAAATAGGCTCCAAATAACTTACTTTTAGTAGTAGCACTTTCATAAAACGCCGTTGCTCCATAATCGAATTTGCCCTGAATATCAACATAAGTAAAAATTCTTTGACCTAAACCAAGTTGCAATCCAATACTAGTTTTGTTAAATACATCGCTTGCATCAGCGCCTTCTGCTGTTGCTTTTGTTAATAATGAAAACCTCGGACCAATAAGCATATAAAACCCTTTTCGATACTCGTGACCAAAATCATATTTTAAACTCGGACTAATATCAATGAAGTTTAATTTGAAATTGGTAGTGTTCTCAAACTGTAATTCTTTTTTATTAAAAGTCAAATCAGTTTTAATACCAATATTTTCAGTAAAATTATATTCTAAATAGCCCCCAAGATTAAAGGCTATTGGAGTACCATCGGTGTTAAATTGATTAGAACTGCTATCATTATTGGATTGATAAAAATTGCCTCCTAGAAGCACTCCGTAAGATAAATTTTGAGCTTTAGAAATCGTAAAAAAGAATATAAAAAGTAGGCAAAGCTTAATGTTTTTCATAAAAGTTTAAATGATTTAAGGTTATTGTATAATTATTATAAATGTTTTTTTTTAGCTACTCGCGCATCCAAACACCAGCGAAGTGTTCCATCATTTGTCATTCCCGCGAAGGCAGACACGAGGCTCGTCCTAAGACGAGAAGACTGATGGAACGAATTGGAATTTGGAATTTGGAATTTGGAATTTCTATTTTTGGAATTTCTATTTTTGGAATTTCTATTTTAGGAATTTCTATTTTAGGATTTTCCCCCTAACACCCCCCTTTTCGAACAACTCTTTTATAAAGGACCTTCCCCCCACGCGCTACATAATCACCCGCTATAATAGGATAAGCATACTTCGGAGCAAAGGAAACACTATGGCTTTTGATCACAATTTTGTCGTTGACTTGCAATCCCGCTACTTGGTCCGACCCAAAAGCAAGGATGTAATCAACGCCTTTAATTTGCACCAGTACACCAAATCCCAATCGCGAACCTGCTGGGAGCGTAAGCGAAGTCACTACGCCCTCCATAGCGGTAAAATCGGTAACCGACTTCCGAAGGTTACGAACACCACTTAGCACATTTTGACCAGCAGGAGACGCTTTCCAGTTAGTAAACGCAATACCATCCTTACTACCCTTCCATTTTTTCAAAGCAGCCTTTCGCTCCGCAACAGTAAGGGGCTTATTAGAAAGTTCCGTTTTAAGGTTGCGATTCGCATACACCAGGCCACTGACCACCACCAGAGATAAGAGCAATCCATAAATGATTTTCTTCATAGCTATTTTATTTAGATCAATAAATTGTTTTTAAGTGCACTTCGCTGAGGCTTAATATTTTAATACCAATTTTGATGGCTACAATATACTTAATTTCGAGTATCGGTATCGGATTTCACGGCTAACTTTTTATGAGAATAAAAAATAAGTACCAGCATAATACTAATCGAAACTAAGGATGCTTGTAGAGTGCCTAAATCCAAACCGCCTTTTAGGCTTGGTTTGGTCAAAAAATCGCCAAATGTAGCACCAAACGGCCGAGTAAATACAAAGGCCAACCAAAATAACAACGCCTCATTTAGTTTTGTAAAATAGTGCAGTACGGCTACCACAACAATAATTAGAGCCGTAATGAATGCACCTTCAAGATAAGAAAATCCAATAACATCACTTAAATAATCTCCAAATGCGGTGCCAAGACTGTTAGAAAAAAGAACCGCAATCCAAAAATAAAGTTCTTTATCGCGTTCGGTTATCGGACTAACAATTAGGTTGTTATATTTTTTATACCATAAAAACAAGCTGAGGAGCAAACCCATAAGTAATAGCAAACTTCCTAAGGTATAACCTAAATGCAGACTTCGATCTATAAAATCGGAAATTTCAGTACCAAGCGTTGTGGTGGCAATAATGACAAGCCAAAAGGCTATCGGTCTGTAATTGGAAGTTTTTAATTGAAGGTATAAAAGTGCTAGGAAGAAAAACAAAGTGATGGCCAATCCGATCAAATAACCCAAGTTTAAAGTCATCGAAATAAAATCGCCCAAGGTTTCTCCCAGCGTTGTGGCCACTACTTTCATAAGCCAAAATAATAGCGTTATTTCAGCAATCTTATTTCTGTTTTCCACCGTGACTAATTCCATTTAATTCTATCTTAATAAAATCCCCGTTAATGAGACCGCGACTGTGACTGCCACTGAAAAATGATAAACTAAAATTTCAATACTGAAATTTTAGTTTATCATTTTTCGCGCCTTCTCCAAATCCTCCACGGTATCAATCCCAATCCCCACATGGGTCGTCTCCACCATTTTGATGCGCTTGCCAAATTCTAAGTAACGCAACTGCTCTAATTTTTCGGAAGCCTCAAGCGATTTCATGGGTAAGTGGTAAAAGGCCAGTAAAGCTTCTTTTCGGAAGGCATAGATGCCTATGTGTTTCATGTAGCGTACTCCTGCCTCAGGATCGCGGGGAAACGGAATCACCGAACGGGAAAAGTATAAGGCAAAACCACTTTGGTCTACCACCACCTTAACATTATTCGGATTCTCGATTTCTTCTTTTTCTATTATTTCAACCATCAAGGAAGCCAAGTCTATTTTTTTATCAAAATCGTTGCGGAATACGTCAATGACTTTGGCCAACGGCTCTTTGTTGATGAAAGGCTCATCGCCTTGCACATTAACGACGATGTCAACCTCCAGCGATTGTACCGCCTCGGCAATACGGTCACTGCCACTCTCGTGGGTCTTTATACTCATAATGGCCTTACCGCCATTACTGATGATCTCATCATAAATTAGGATGGAATCGGTAACCACAAACACATCCGAGAACAAGCCAGTGTGTAAGGCCGCTTCATAAGTACGGGTAATTACCGTCTTACCTCCCAAATCCTGCATCAACTTGGCAGGAAATCGTGTAGAAGCATAACGGGCAGGAATAACAGCAATAACGTTCATCAAATAATAAATTGGTGTGTTTAAGAGTAGCTAAGGTACAAAGTTTATTTTTTCAAAACCAAATAATTGTAAGCAGTCAAGACTTGAGAACTTCCCAAACTAACTGGTTCATTCGTCAACGCATTGATCCATTCCCCCTGTATCGCGGCCGGAACGGTATAGGTTTGCTGCGAATTACGGGGATT
>CANFZC010000041.1 GCA_947451475.1 Flavobacteriaceae bacterium
GAAAAAAGGCTCTCCAACTTGGCTCTACGCTATCGGGATTTTGAAGGTATTGTTCGTATAAATCGGCAAAAAATTCGGTGTGTGCTGCGTTTAAAAAGGAAAACCTATCCATATCTTACGAGTAAATAATCTTAGAATTAGAAAATCAAATGCAAAAGTATGATATTTGTAATAATCTTTCAATGTTTTTACTACATTTATATCGCTAATTATATATATATATTTCTATGAAAAAGAATGTTTTCCAAATGCTAGCGAAGTCAATGCTTTTGCTTCTTTTGTTTGGGACTCCATTCTCTATTTTAGCACAAGATAAGCCAATGCCCAAAGCGTACACCGATTCTTTTTGGGACCATGTGCAATTTGGTGGGGGAATTGGCCTTAGCAGTGGAAATGGGTATACTGATATTACTATTGCTCCTAGTGCCATTTACAACTTTAATGATTACTTTTCTGTAGGCACAGGTTTGCAGTACAGCCGCCTAAAACAAAAAAATTACTATAACTCGAATATTATTGGAGGTAGTCTACTTGGGTTGTTTAATCCGATTGAAGAAGCTCAAATTTCGCTAGAACTAGAAGAAGTCCATGTTAACAATACTTACAGTACTTTTTACGACAATGTAAAGAAGAGTTTTTGGAATACGGGTTTATACATAGGCGCAGGTTACCGCAGTGACAACATTACTGTCGGAGGGCGCTTAAATGTGCTGTTTGACAAAAACAAAGATCTATACGGTAGTGCTTTTATGCCATTTATTAGAGTTTATTTTTAGGATATGAAAAAGCATTACATTGTCATACTATTGTTTTTTTTCCTTGTGGGCTGGTCCCAAAAACCTACTGTATTTGTTCTGGGTAAGACTACTAGAAACCAATCCTTTACTTCCTCTTTTTTACAACTGAGTCCGTTCTCATTTAGTTTGTCGTTACATGACAAAAAACACTATCTCGACTATTATACTTTAGCGGTTTACAATCCGACTACTCAGTTAAATGATCAATATATTAGAGTCAACAATGGGTATTTTCTAAGCAACTCGAAAGCGTTTCCCTATTATAATTTTAACGGTATTAAAATGGATTCTTTTAATCCGAATGGGGTTTCTGATTTTGGTAGTGCTATTGCTAGTGGGCTCTTGAATTTACTATTTGAAAGTCCCTAATACTTATTACGAAACCATACTTTCATCCACTCTCTTTTTAAGATAAGGAATGCGATTTGTTCTGCTAAGCCTAAGGTATCGGAACCGTCCAATTGCTTTACATTTTCTTCAGGCACATCTACTATGTAGAGGAGGTTGAGTAATTCTGTATATTTAAATTGTATCAGGCGGTAAATTTTTTCGTGTAGTTGGCCTTTCAGTTCTTGGGGAGCGGTCCCTTGCGGAAAATCCACCGGTTCGTTGGCAAAATTGAAATCCTTATTTAGTTGATCAATTAGTTTGGCGTATAGGTTCTCTTTTTCGGCTTCCGAAAGTAAGTGATCTGTGTTATGTGGCGCTACGAAATTAGACATTTCGACTCATGAGGTTTTGTCCGAATGCTTTTAAAACCGCTTTCTTATCGGTACTAATATTCATTTTTTCTAACCGGTCAAATGCTGTAAAGGTATAGTCTTGAATGGCTTTTTGAGTTGCTTCAGAAGCACCCGTTTGGTTAAATATTTCTTTGACTGAATTAATCTTATCAGTATTATCAGAAGGTTGAATGGAGAATAAATGCAGTAATTGTTCTTTCCTATCTGCATCGGCAAATTCCATCGCTTTTAGGTATAGGTAGGTTTTCTTGTTTTCGATGATATCACCACCTACTTGTTTTCCAAAGGTTTCTGGATTACCAAAAGCATCTAGGTAATCGTCTTGTAATTGAAAAGCAATTCCTAAATTCAATCCAAAATCATAAATAGCGTTGGCATTTTCTTGTGATGTTTTGGCAACAATAGCTCCCATTTTCATGGCCGCCCCTACTAAAACAGCGGTTTTGTATTGAATCATTTTCAAGTATTCTGGGATTGTAACATCATCACGGGTTTCAAAATCGACATCGTATTGTTGACCTTCACATACTTCAAGAGCTGTTTTGCTGAACAATTTTGCCAGTTCTTGAAATGTGGCAGGCTCATAGGCTTCAAAGTATTGATAGGCTAAAATTAGCATGGCATCACCTGAAAGGATACCTGTATTGATATTCCATTTTTCATGCACTGTTTCGTTTCCTCTTCGCAATGGCGCATCGTCCATAATATCATCATGGATGAGTGAAAAATTATGAAACACTTCCACAGCAGTAGCGGCGGCTAATGCCTCTTGACCATCTACATCAAAAACTTCGGTTGCCATTAAGGTTAAAACAGGGCGGAGTCTTTTGCCTCCCAAGGATAAAATATAACGAATAGGCTCATACAGCGAATTTGGTTCTTTATCCAGTGTCAATTTTTCAAAATGGGTGGAAATACTATTCTGATAGTCTGTTATGCTGCGCATGCTTCTATTTTTTTGCTAAAGTAAGGCAAAAAGCGAATTTATCAAATTGATATGAAATGTTAAATAATTGTAAAAACCTTGGAAACTATTTCTGTGTTAAAAGTTTCCTTCTTACATTTGCAACCTAATTACGATACATAATACCTTAAATCATGAGTGCAAAAATAGCATTAGTTACCGGTGGAAGCAGAGGACTAGGAAAAAACATAGCGTTACGATTGGCCGAACAAGGGCACGATATAATACTTACTTATAATACTCAACTCGAAGCAGCAACAGCAGTAGTTCACTCGATAGAAGCGATGGGTCGAAAAGCGATCGCCATACCACTTGATGTTAGCAACATAGGTAGTTTAGACGGATTTTTAAACGAAGTTTCCAAGGTACTTAATGAAAAGTGGCACCGAGACTCCTTTGACTTTTTAATCAATAATGCAGGTGTAGGCGCTACTATTGCGTATTTAGATGCGACAGAGGAAGATTTTGATCGGTTGCTGAATATTCATTTTAAAAGCGTGTATTTCTTGACCCAAAAGGCATTGCCCTTACTTAATGATGGTGGCAGTATTGTCAATCTATCTAGTGGCACTACTCGTTTTTGCAATCCTGGCTATTCTATATATGCCTCGATGAAAGGCGCGGTGGAGACCTTTACTAAATATTTGGCTAAGGAAGTTGGTCCTCGAGGCATCACGGCAAACATAGTAGCTCCTGGTCCTATTGAAACCGACTTTAATAATGCTGCTATCCGAAATAATCCTGCTCTTAAGGAACGATTAGCAACGATGACCGCTTTAGGAAGAGTTGGAGAAGCCAATGACATTGGAGGCATCGTAGCTTTCTTGTGTTCTAAAGATGGCTACTGGATTACTGGTCAACGAATCGAAGCTTCAGGTGGGATTTCATTATAATGTACTATGAAAGATAAAATCATCAAAAAGGCAACAGAAATGTTCCTGAAATTAGGATTCAAAAGCGTAACGATGGATGATATTGCTTGTGAAATGTGTATTTCAAAAAAAACCATTTACAAATATTTCCATAATAAGGAAGTCCTTATCGAAGAAGGAACCGAAATTATTCATCAAAAAATACACACTATCATTGATGAAATAGTTGCTAAAAACTATAATGCTATTGAAGAAAATTTCGAAATCAGAAAAATGTTCAAAGAGATGTTTCAGTCTATTGATACTTCTCCTGTCTATCAATTAAAAAAGCACTATCCTGAAATTTACACGAAAATGATAGCCAATGAAATCGAAGATTGTAATACCATGTTTATGCAAAACATTGTCAAAGGAATTGACCAAGGTTTATATCGTAGTGACTTAGAGAAAGAAATTTGCGTCAAGTTTTATTACACCCTAATATTTTCTATAAAGGAAAGTACGGCATCGGAACGAGAATCGGTTAAACTTGAAAACTATGCTTTAGAATACCATACAAGAGCTATGGCCACATCTAAAGGAATTAAAGAACTCGAAAAACAATTAAATAACTTAACTACATAATCATCAATCATGAAAAACAAAACAGTACTAATCCTTCTAATGCTTGTAGGTCTAATGCAAGCACAAGAACAAAAGCAAACTTATAGCTTTAGTTTGCAACAAGCCATCGACCATGCGCTTCAAAATAATTATGCCGCAATTAATGCCAATAGAGATATTGACGCTGCTAAGCAGAAAAAATGGGAAACCACAGCGGCAGGTTTACCTCAAATCAGTGGTAGCGCTAGTTACTTAAACAATTTTGATTTCACACTACAAGGAATTTCAGGCAATGCTTTTAATCCCAATGCTGACCCAAATTCTATAAGTTTAGTAGCATTTGGAACCAAGCAATCTATGAATTCAAGTTTGACGCTAAGTCAGTTGCTATTTGATGGCTCCTACATCGTAGCACTTCAAGCCTCTAAAACCTATTTGAAGTATTATGAAAATGCCAAGCAAAAAAACAATACTGAAATCAAAGAAATGGTCATTAACGCCTATGGGAATGTGTTGTTAGCGCAAGAAAGTATCGCTATCCTTGAAAAAAACAAAGCTACCCTTTCTAAAACGTTGTCAGACACCAAAGAAACATACAAGAATGGTTTGATAGAAGAAGAAAATGTAGAGCAACTTCAAATTACTTTGTCCTCTATAGAAAGTAATTTAAACAACACACGCAGACTTTTAGATATTGCTCAAAAAATGTTGAAGTTTACCTTAGGAATAGAAGTGAATTCTGAATTAACCCTAACCGATAAATTAGATAATTTAACGGTGTCCAACTTAGATTTAGCCTTTAGCCAAAGTGGCTTTGAAGTGACCAATAACATCAGTTATCAAATGGCCTCTAATTTCCAAGAACAAAGATCACTGGAGTTAAAATTACAAAAAAGCAAAGCGCTTCCTACCTTGGCTGCTGCTGTTAACTTTGGTTACAACTCATTTTCCAATGATTTTTCATTTGCAGACAGCAAACAAAAATGGAACAAATTCTCTAATATGGGAGTCAGTTTAAGCGTGCCCATCTTTAGTAGTTTTGGAAGAAGTGCTAAAACACAACAGGCTAAAATTGCCTTTGAACAGGCTAAAACGCAATTGACTCAAACCGAGCAGCAACTAAAGTTACAATACGAAAAAGCCAAAAGCGAATATGAATTCAGCATTGAAGAGTATGCAACTACTAAAAGCAATTTGAACTTAGCCCAGCGTATTGAGAAAAAACAACAGATCAAATTTACAGAAGGATTGTCTTCTAGTTTTGACTTTAGTGAAGCCCAAAGACAATTGTATACGGCTCAGCAAAACTATTTACAATCCATGGTCAACATCATCAACAAAAAAGCAGCGCTTGAAAAAATTATTAATAAAAACTAAACCCTTAAACTCCTAAACATATAAACATGAAAAAATTATTATATCTATCTGCATTTTCACTGTTTTTACTGTCTTGTACTAATACTAAGAAGACTGAAAACATTGACGAATTAATTAGCGCTAAAAACGTTAAGGCCCTTCAAGAGAAGAAATCGGCCTTACAAGCCGATGTCACTAAAATAGAGGAAGCATTGGCCACCCTTGACGTCAAAAAAGATGAGGCTTTAGTATCTATCATGACTGTAAAAGACACTGTGTTTAATCATTATCTTGATATCCAAGGAAGTGTAGATACAAAAGAAAACATCTTAGTGCAACCTGAATTTAGTGGCACATTACTATCCCTAACCGTAAAAGCAGGCGATCACGTTACTAAAGGACAAGTTTTAGGTAGAATTGATGATGGCGGAATGAGCCAACAATTGGCCAATGCCGAAAATCAATATGCTTTAGCCAAAACTACTTATGAAAGACAAAAAAACCTTTGGGATAAGAAAATTGGTTCTGAAATTCAGTATCTGCAGTCACAAACCCAAATGGTTTCAGCTCAAAAAAGTGTAGCTCAAATCAAAGCTCAATTGGCTAAAACAATTATTCGTGCACCATTCACTGGAAGTATCGACGAGGTTTATGTAGAAAAAGGACAAGTAGTTGCCCCTAGTGTACAAGGATTAATGCGCATCGTAAACTTAGGTAATATGTATGTTTCGACGACGGTTCCTGAATCCTATATTGGCAAACTAAAAGTAGGTACGGTTGTCGACGTTTATTTAACCTCATTAGGCAAAACTTATAAAGGAAAAGTGCGACAAGTGGGCAACTTCATTAATCCAAACAATAGAAGCTTTGGTATTGAAGTAGCACTTCCCAATCCCGACAATCTATTGCGCCCAAACCAAGTGGCTAAGTTAAAAATAATTGATTACACCAGTAAGAATGCTATAGTAGTACCGACCAATGTAGTCCAAGAAGATGGTAAAGGAGACCACTTTATCTATATCGTTGAAGGCAGTAACGGGAAAACCGGGAAAGCAAAAAAAGCAATCGTAACTGTTGGAAAATCTTCCGACAATGTTTCCGAAATCCTGAGTGGTATTACCGCCAATGAAATCATTGTAACTGAAGGTGTAAATAGCATTTCGGAAGGAATGAAACTAAACTTTTAATCTCCTCTACTCTTAAACACATAAAATATGAGTCATCATAGTAAAGAATTTAGTATATCCAGTTGGGCTATAGATAACCGAGTAACGGTATACATCTTCACCTTTCTAATCGTAATTACAGGATTGTTATCCTATATCAATATGCCCCGAGAAGATTTTCCGGAGATCATTGAAAACAAAGTCTATATTTCATCCGTCTTCCCTGGTAATTCAGCCGAAGATGTAGAGAAATTAATTGTCAAACCACTCGAAAAAGAAATCAAAAACATCAGTGGAGTTGATAAAGTAACCGCTAATTCCTATCAGGATTACGGAATGATTATTGTCGAGTTTTCGGATAAAGTAGGAATTGAAGAAGCGAAAACCAAAATAAAAGACAAAGTTGATATTGTAAAAGCCGATACTGATTGGCCCAATTTAGACAATGGTAGTAAAGTAGAGCCTAGTGTTTTTGAATTAAACATATCAGAGGAAGTGCCTATTTTGAACATCAACCTAAAAGGAAACTACACTACCCAACAATTAAAAGACTACGGCAAAAAATTACAAGACGACATTGAAGTAATTCCCGAGGTAAAAAAAGTAGACATTCTGGGTGTAGACGACAAAGAAGTAGAAATTGCAGTAGACATTTTCAAAATGACCGCAGCCCAAGTTTCGTTTGACGATATTCAAAATGCCGTAAAATACGAAAACATGACTATTTCGGGTGGTAATTTGATTTCTCAAGGCTCTCGAAACAATATTCGAGTGGTTGGAGAAGTAAAAGATCCTATGGAATTAGAAAACGTCGTTGTTAAGCATAATGGCGGAACGGTATACTTAAAAGACATCGCCAAGGTTTCCTTTAAAGAAAAAGAGAAAACGACCTATGCCCGTGAAAAAGGCACGGAAGTAGTCATGCTGAACGTAAAGAAACGTTCTGGACAAAACATGATTTCTGCTATTGATCAAGTAAAGGGAAAAATCCACCAAGCGCATGAAAACTATTTACCAAAGGATTTACAGGTAGAATTAACCAACGACCAATCTTCGCGCGTAGAACACCAAGTAGATGAGCTATCCAATCACATTATTTTTGGAATTGTACTGGTAATGATTGTATTGATGTTTACGATGGGATTGCGTAATTCCCTGTTTGTGGGTGCTGCCATTCCGCTATCCATGATGATTGCATTTACCTTGCTGGCCGCTTTTGGCAAGACACTAAACACCATGGTGCTGTTTGGGTTAGTAATGGGATTGGGATTGCTGGTGGATGATGGTATTGTAGTAGTCGATAACGTATTTGCCAACATGAAAAAAGGCATGACAAGACTACAGGCTTCCAAAATTGGTATAGGTGAAATTGCCTGGCCGGTAATCTCTTCCACAGCGACAACGTTGATGGCCTTTTTGCCTTTCGCGCTTTGGCCAGGGACTATGGGTAAATTCATGATTTATTTCCCTATAACATTGACGGTAACACTGACTGCCTCCCTATTTGTAGCGATGGTTATTAATGCGGCCATGACCGGAGGCTCCATGGATATTGAAGATAAAAACGTAACCAAAAAATCGGCAAAATTCTACTCTATTATTTTTGTGGTTCTAGGCCTAATTTTTGTGCTAGTCGGCAACATTTATGATTCTAAATTGGCAAGAGCTATTGGGCATTTGTCAATCATATCCTTGGGGTTGATGTGGTTATACAAAATTAAGCTGTATCAATGGACGCAAGATTTTCAACACAACTTTTTCCCAAGACTAGAAGAAAAATACAAAACCTTTTTGGCTAAAATTTTAACCGGAAAAAGAGCTTGGTATTCTCTTGTAGGCATCATTGGAATGTTGTTCTTGTCGATTGCACTTTTAAATGTATTCCCAAGAAAGGTGTTGTTTTTTCCTGATAATACCCCACGGCAGGTAATTACATATATTGAATATCCTCAAGGAACCGATATTAATAAAACCAATAAAGCTACCCTTTTTGTTGAAAAACAGATTATCGATATTATGAAAAAATATATCGATCCAAAAACCAAGGAAAATTACTTAGCCGAAAGCATCGTATCACAAGTAGGAGTGGGTGCCGGAAACCCTAATGTAGACGCAGGTTCTGCCAATGAAACCCCTTTTAAAGGAAAAGTTACTGTGAATTTTACAGAGTTCAAATTCAGAAGAGGTGCAAATACTTCTGATGTGTTGGAAGAAATTCGCAGTCGCGTTAAGGGAATTGCTGGAGCCAAAGTTACCGTTGAAAAAGATGCAAACGGGCCGCCAGCTGGGTATCCTATCAGTGTGCAACTAACTGGTGCTGCGGGTGCCGATTATGATGTGATGCTGAAAGAAGCAGATAAGATGATTGCCTTTCTAGATTCCAAAAAGATTCCTGGCATTGAGCGCTTGAATGTGGATGTAAACAAAGAGAGTCCCGAATTAGAAGTAAAAGTTGACCGTGTAAATGCTGGTAGCTTAGGGGTGTCCACTGGGCAATTAGGATTTAACCTGCGTCGTTCAGTATATGGGCAAGAGATTTCTACCTTTAAGGAAGGTGATGACGATTACAATATAGTAGTTCGTATGCAGGAGGATCAACGTAAAAACGAAAACATCTTGTTTAATCAAGCGTTAACTTTCCGGAATCAAGCGAATGGTCAGATGATGCAAGTGCCGATTTCGGCGGTTTCTACCACGGAAAAGACCAATACGTATAATCAAATCAAACGAAAAGATTACAAGCGTATAATGACCATTTATTCCAATGTCTTAACGGGCTTCAACGGTGATGAAATTACAAAGCAAATCGCTACCGAATTGAAAGGATATGAACTGCCAAAAGGCATCAGCTATTCATTCTCGGGCGTACAGGAAGAGCAAGGTAAAAACCAGAATTTCTTACTGTTCGCATTGTTCTTGGCCATGGCGGGAATCACTATTATCATCGTATTACAGTTTAACTCGGTATCGAAAACCATCGTGATTTTATTTACCGTGTTGCTTAGCTTTAGTGGAGTGTTTTATGGTTATATCATCGCGGGAATGGACTTTGTGGTCTTGATGACAATGATGGGTATCATTTCTTTGGCAGGAATCGTAGTAAAGAACGGAATCGTATTGATGGATTTCTTTGTGTTGCTACTCGACAAAAAAGTAGCAGACAAAGGGGTTGAAAGTCATAATGATTTAACCTTGGATGAAATCAAAGAAATCATCATTGAAAGTGGTAAAAACCGTTTAAGACCCGTATTACTTACAGCCTTAACTGCCGTATTAGGATTGATTCCTTTGGCGATAGGATTGAACTTTGACTTCTTTGGTTTAGTAACTGATTTGAATCCGCACCTTTATATGGGCGGAGACAATGTGATTTTCTGGTCACCATTGGCTTGGACGATTATCTTCGGATTGACCTATGCCACCATTCTTACCTTAGTAATGGTACCTGTAATGTTCTTCCTAGTGAAACGAACCAAATACTGGTTACGAGACCGTAGATTAAAGTCGGCCGAAACTGAATAATAAATTAAGATCACAAAAAAAGCCCGCCTAGTTTTAAACTAAGCGGGCTTTTTTAAAGTGTTGAATTACTAATTATTGAATTACTAATTTTTTAGTTACTAGACCTTTGTCGCTTTTAATATTAACAAAATATACACCGGCAGCAGCATTTGGTAACGTAATCACCTGTACTGGGTTTGTATTTTGAGCGAAGTTGTTTTCATAAACTGTTTGACCTGTCACATCAAATACCTCCACTGAGTAACTGCTGGTTACTTCTTTAAACTGGAGGGTAAAACTACCTTTGTTAGGGTTTGGATAGATATTTAAGTTCGCTTCTAAAAACGTTGTGTTTGCTAAAGCTGTTGTCGTAAATTGACTAACAATAGAATTGTAGTATGCTTTCATTCTATTGGCTTGTCCAAGTGTGAACATATACATACATGCATCATCAACATAATCCATATAATTCATGGTTAAGGCATTTTCCCCTGCCACACAACCACCAACATCACCGGCTACAGGACAGCTATACGTCGCTGCACTTACCGCTGGCGTATCGCACACTTTATCTCCGGAGGTGCTACAATTTGTTCCACAGCCATTAAAGGTGTGGTCCAAGTTGAAATAATGTCCGAGTTCATGGGTTAAGGTCCTCCCTAAATCATAAGGAGCTCCTGGCACGTATCCTGTACAACCCGCATTTGAACCAAAAGAAGTTTTACTGATCACTACGGTATTTCCTGCCGAAGGGGAACCACCAAGTGGAGAATAACCTAAAATTCCAGAGCCTGCATTTCTGCAAACTAAATTTAAATAGCCTGCCCAAGTAGTATCTGAATCTGCATTGGATAAAAAGTCGGTTCCGAAAGTTACCGCTACTGTTCCAGCTGCAATCCCTGACGATGCAGGATGATTTTGAGTAGCCAAAACAAATTGAACATCTAAGTTTCCTACACTAGTTACCATTGGATAAAAAGGAGCATCTGCATCCCAATTTGCGAGATCTGTATTGAGCGCATTATAATCGGCATTTAAGGTATTGATTTGTGATTGTGCTAATGCTCTCAGACACGTTTTAAGCGTCGCTGATGCCGTAGTGCTTACTGAAGGGAAGTGCACTGCAACTGGAATAACAATCGTAGTGTTAGTACTACTAGTGCTATTGGCATTTTTATTGGCATTTAATTCTAATTTTTGAAGTTCCACTTCAAATTTAGCTTGTTGGTCTAAGTATTGTTGTTTCAATACTGGATTGGCCATAATCTCTTGCATTTTGGCTTCCATGCCACAAGTTCTCTGTTGCGCAAAGCTGAGTTGAAAAACAAGCAATGCAAAAAGTAATCTTAGTTTCATTTTTGGTTTATTGGTTACTAAATAAATTAAATAAAAAAGGAAGCTTTTCAAGCTTCCTTTTTTATGTATTGTCTTAAGCTTATTCGACAATTATTTTCTTCACTATCTTTTTATTTCCGTCCGTTACATTAACTAAGTAAATACCTGCTTGGGCATTATTTAATTGTATGTTTTCATTGAAAGTCGCTTGACTAGCGTAGTTGTTTTCAAAAATTCTTCTGCCACTCATATCGTATACTGCAATAGTAACTTGATTGGCAGATGGGTTATCAAATTTGATATTGAAATTCCCTCTGTTTGGATTAGGATAAATTGTTAAATCTGCTATTTCAAATTCATTGGTTGCCAAAGTACATCCAAAATCAAGTCCCCAGGACACCAAGGTTCCTGTATTTGTAGCGGCGTTATCTGTTACCGTCAATGTCCAGTTTCCTGCTGACGATGTATTATTATAACCTGCTAAAGCCGTTGAGGCTTGAGAGGCTTGGTGTGTTCCTGTAGTTGGACTGGCACATGCAGAAGTGATACTACCCGTACCGTCTGCAAACGTCATGTCAATCCCCGAATAAACAGCTCCGTTACAAGATCTATTCCAAAGTGTTCTTAAACTACCACTAGGGTTAGTTATTTTGACAACTAAGTCACCAATTTTGGTATGATCTATTTTAAGATTAACTTTTAAATTAGAAATGGTAATTGTATCTGGAACATTAATTATTGAAGTTGTAGTAGCACCAGCAGTAGTGGTGCCATCTGCAATAGCTGCATTTGGTGTGGCTGTATATACATGACAATCTGCTCCTATTGAAAAAGCTTTAGAATTTACTGCAAAATATACATTATCAGCCGCTTCTATCATGAGTCTACAGTTCAGTGCGCTTATTGCAGGTACTGTAATTGTTTCTGAACCATCATTTGGAGTAGCAGTAGCTAATACTGTATCAAAATTTAATCCGCCATCGGTAGATAATTTAATATTTACATTGGCTGAACCTGGCAAAGATGTTGTATTCGCTACATTCCAAGTAATTGTTTGTGACGAACCCTGTAACCAATTGATGCTTGTTGCATTTTGAGAAGTTACCACAAACGGTCCTGCCGTAGCTAAAACAGTAATGATTACGTTTGTATCGGTTTTAGTTTGGCCCGCTCCAGCGTGATTGTCTCGTACTGTAAAGGTATAGTTCAAGGTTCTACCAACACTTGAACAACTTTCCCATTCTGTATCGACTCCCGTAGCTTGTACTAAGTTCCCCGCTAACACTTTACTCATTTGAGGAAAATATCTAGTAGGCGAAGTAGAAGCTGTAAACGTTCTAAAATTAGGTCCTGCTGTTTTTGCGCCAGAAACTCTACTATTATTTTGTGTTGTTGCAGAAGTTCCTGTATTGTTTTGTTCCCAGATATAGGTTAAGGCATCAGCGGCATCGGCATCTGTAGCCACTCCAGTTAATTTAAATGCTGTCCCGATAGGAATTGTACGATCTAAACCTCCATCTGCTGTTGGTGTTGCATTAATACCGGTCAAAACTGTATTTACAGCACAATTAGCTGAAGCCCCATTCAACTTTGCCTGAATTTGAGAAATGCTTTTATAACTGTACAATGCATCCGAATGGTTTTGGACATTAAAGGCAACAGCACCAGCTGTTGTTGATGCTACCCCTGCATAGGCCATAATCGTGCTCCCACTTCCAGGCTCTGTTTGAGCTGAAGTCCCTTCATAATTGTATGTAAACGTATGATTAGCTCCTAACTGGTGACCCATTTCATGGGCTACATAATCGATATCAAAACTATCTCCCGCAGGCACATTATTACTTGGAGAAGTAAATCCGCTTCCTTTATTTTTATCTGATGCACTAGTTGTATCATCAACACACACACATCCTATACATCCAGCATTTCCTCCTCCTCCTGAAGCACCAAAAAGGTGACCAATATCATAAGCTGCATTTCCTAATGTAGTGGTAAGTGTGTTTTGTAATTGAAGATTCCAACCATTTGCATTGCTTTGATTTGCGATATCAGATCCTACCGTTGCATCTGAATAAGGATCACCTGCCGGATCATAATAGATCACTTGATCTGTTGTATCAATAATATTTAAGTGCAGTGACAAATCTTTCTCCATAACGCCATTTACACGAGTCATAGTAGCGTTCATTCCAGCTAATACTAAAGCCAAATCAGCACTACTTGTAGCTCCAAAATAATTTGCATATTCTGCGGTACATGACAAGGCTAAACGGAACGTTTTGTATTTTGCATTATCAGCCAAGGTCGTATTTTGAACTTTATTTGAAATATCGTTAGTAAAATTCACTTCGTTTGTTCCACAAGTAAATGGCAATCTTCCGTTTACTCTATCTTTGGAATTGAACAACACATAAGTAGTGGCGGCTTTATCATAACCTTCGATAAACTCAGTACCGTTATCGGCTCTGAAAACCATCGTTTGCAATCCTAATGGAGACACACTAAAGTTAATGGTAGCATATTTATCTGTAACGCCTTTTCCTACATAAGAACGTATTTGCGGAAAATTCGATTGCAAGACGGGTTCGAAATTAGAGTTCTCCCAAACCAAATACGTTTCTAATTCTCCGTTTGAATTAGGGAAGGCAACTGGTACTCCCGGTAAATTTGAAAATTTATCTTTTGCATTAATTAAGGTTTGCTTCAATGCATTCAGGTTTAATGTGAAATAAATTTCTCCCTGGCATACATTGTCAGGTCTTGCTCTAACAACGTTAGAAAGACTTCTTGCGTCTTGTGCTTGCCAAGTGGCATTTTTTTGAGCAAAAATTTGTGCAGTTGAAATAACTAAAACAAACAAGAGTACTATTTTTTTCATGGTTTATGGTGGTTTAATAAAAGAAGCCAAAGATAATTATCTTTCAATACTTTACAAATTCAAAGGCCTTTTTTTGAATGATGTGTATGTATATTTAACGTTTTCTTACGAATTCTTATTTTTTACAGTTTAATTGCTGAATTAACTATTTTAATTTCATTACTAGTAATGAAAACATTTGTAAAGCACTTTTACCCTACTTGTTTGCAAAAGACATTAATTTTTCTTCCTAAATGAATTACTATTTTTTATCTTTGAAACTAACGCTCTATCCTTTTTTTATTGAATTAAACTCTAAATAAAGTTCCGCAATTCCTCAAATTTCCTCTACGTAATTAAATATCAAGCCAGAGTTTATTTGAAATTAAAAAGCATTGGTTTAACTTCGCCCACTCAATATCATTTTTTGAAAATAATTCATTCCATACAATCCTATCCGACTGCCAAGCCTACCATCGTTACTATTGGTACTTTTGATGGCGTTCACTTAGGACATAAAAAAATAATAGACCTTATTATTGCTAATGCTAAGGAATTAAACTATGAAAGTGTAGTCCTTACCTTTTTTCCCCATCCTCGAGCCGTACTTCAAGAAGGAACTGAAATGAAGCAACTGTCGACCATGGACGAAAAAATAAAGCAGTTAGAAAAGTTAGGCATAGACCACTTAGTCATTCATCCTTTTGACAAAGAATTCTCTAGGCTCACTGCAGAGGAGTTTGTCAAAACAGTTTTAGTAGATACTTTTAATAGCAAGAAGATTATCATTGGACATGACCATCGTTTTGGTCGAAATCGCACTGCTACCATTGATGATTTAATTGCTTATGGCGCTAAATATGGCTTTGAAGTCACCCAAATCTCGGCCGAAGAAATTAATGAAGTAACCATAAGTTCTACCAAAATAAGAACAGCTTTAGAAGAGGGTAACATCTGTCTAGCGAATGAATATTTAGGCTATGAATATTCCCTCAGTGGTATTGTCTCGAAAGGAAAACAATTGGGACGCACCATTGGGTACCCAACAGCCAATATAGAAATACAAGAAAACTACAAACTAATACCACAAAACGGCGTTTATATTGCCAAATGTGCGCTAAACGGTAAAACGGTTTTTGGCATGATGAATATTGGCACAAGACCTACGGTGGCGGGTACCACCCAAACTATTGAAATTCATCTTTTTGATTTTAACCAGGACCTCTACGGTCAACCACTAACTGTTTCCTTACTCAAAAGGATGCGCATTGAACAAAAATTTGAATCCTTGGATGCTTTAAAAAATCAATTGGGACAAGATAAAAAAACGGCACTTGACTTTATTAATACCTTATAAATTCTTCATTCATTTTATTAACTTACACGTATTGTTAAAGCCCTAACTTTTCCAAAGTTATATGCTTACATTTGATAGACTGGACTGATTATTCACTAAAACGCTATCCAAATGAAAATGCCAAAAGAATTAATCAATGCCATTCTAATCTTTACTGGGATTTCTGTATACTTTTTGTTGATGGAGTTTTTTGGTCTTTCAAAATTCTTGTACCTCCGCATACTGAATGCCGCTTTCATTTATTTTGGTGTCAATCGGACTTTACGAATGAATATGGCAGAGGGTCAATTTGGCTATATAACCAATTTATTATCGGCAGGCACAACCGCATTAGGTGGCGTCTTTCTGAGTGTAGGCGGCTTGTTTGCCTATATTTATTATCGGGGCGGAACTACTTATATCCGCAACCTATCGGGTGAGTTTTTATTTGGTGGTAATCCAACCGCCAATGAGTATTGTATTGGTGTACTAATAGAGGGAATTGCTACTTCCGTTATTATCGTTTTTGTAACCATGCAACTTTGGCGTAAAAAAACTACCTCACAGGAAGATTAAGTACTCTTTTAACACACACAAAAATTGCTACTTATTCACAATTTAACTACTTTTGATGCATTAAAATTTTGCATCTATGAGCATTACTAAACACAATTGGACTAAAGAAGAAATTATTGCGATTTATAATAAACCTATGATGGATTTGCTTTATGAAGCAGCTTCCATTCATCGAGAGCATCATGATCCAAACGTAGTTCAAGTCTCTACCTTATTATCCATCAAAACAGGGGGCTGTCCTGAGGATTGTGGTTATTGTCCGCAAGCCGCTCGTTATCACACCAATATTGATGGCAATGATTTAATGACGGTAAGTCAAGTAAAAGCACAGGCTCTTCGTGCTAAATCGAATGGTTCTTCTCGTGTCTGTATGGGTGCTGCTTGGCGTAATGTAAAAGACGGTGAAGAATTTGACCAAGTATTGGAGATGGTTCGCACGATCAACAAATTGGAAATGGAAGTTTGCTGTACTCTTGGAATGCTTACTGAAAACCAAGCCAAAAGATTGGCAGAGGCTGGTTTATATGCCTATAATCATAATTTAGACACATCTGAAGATTATTATAAAGAAGTGATTTCAACGCGTGGGTTTGAAGACCGCTTGAATACTATTGAAAACGTACGTAAAACCAATGTTACGGTGTGCAGCGGGGGTATTATAGGAATGGGAGAAAGCATTGAAGACAGAGCAGGTATGCTAGTGGCTCTTTCTACTTTAAATCCGCAACCTGAATCGGTGCCGATTAATGCCTTAGTAGCGGTTGAGGGCACTCCGATGGAGAACGAAAAACCGGTGGAAATCTGGGAAATGATTCGTATGGTCGCTACAACACGTATTGTAATGCCTGAAACTCAGGTTCGCTTATCTGCTGGAAGAACCGAAATGTCTCGAGAAGGGCAAGCTATGTGCTTCTTTGCTGGTGCCAATTCCATTTTTGCTGGAGACAAATTATTGACTACCCCTAATCCGGATGTAAATGAGGACATGAAAATGTTTGAAACGCTTGGACTAGTTGCTCAAAAACCATTTATTAAATTGATGCAACCTACAACGGTAGAAGCAGAAGATTCACAATACCAATCTTTGGGAGAAAAACCAAAATGGTCTAGACCGGGCCATACGATTGAAAGAAACTTAGAAGCTTCAACCAAAGGAAAATAAGCTACAATTACTTGTTTTTTGAAGTGCCACAATACAAAAAAAGCGACTGAAATTCAGTCGCTTTTTTTATGTTCTTACTTTGCTCTTACAAGAGTATTTTTCTCGTGATTATAGTACCGTTGTTCAATTTAATCTTAACGATTAAGGTTTGATTACTGTTGGTAATCGAATCGGCTTTAAAGTCGGTATTGTTGATGTTTTTGGCCGTCAATAAAGTTCTTCCTAAAACATCAAATACTGTTACCTCCTGCATATTTTCTAGGTAAGACTTAATGTTTAATTCACCGTGATGGGTTGCAACAACTACACTGTTATCAAGCGCATTAAAGGATGGGGTTCCTAAAGTCTCCGTATTGTAACGCAACACAAATCGATTATTGAATATCCCTTTTTCAGTAGTAAACACATAAGGCCCTTCTTTTAAATCATGAATGATTTGCAATTGTTTATCTTCTAAGTAAATATTGGTGTCGTTTACGAATAGACCATCTACTTTTTTAATGGCAATGGTATGGCTTCCTGCCTCCATAATGTTAATTCCGAGAGGTACTTTATCATTACTGTCAAACGGCAATGAACGCCCTTGTATGATAAAAGCATCGTTTCCAATTAAAGAATACATACTAACATCCCCTCTTGGCACAAAGAAACAATCGTAGAAATTATCTCTTCCCATGGTTGAATTGGCCGAATACCCTAACAACATTCTATCGGTTTGATGCGACGCATCATTGATTATGTCTAACCAAATGCGATGTTTCTCTTCGGTTCCCGTAATTGGATTCCCTAGTGGTGGATCATTAGCCGGAGCGGATTTGTAAAAATCGGTATTGTTTTGAGGCATGTAAGGATTCGTGCTTGAGTCACTGCGCAATGTATTATTGAATGAAATCGAACTCGTGTAGACATCTAAATTTGCATTTGCTCCCGCCGATGCAAAGGTTCCCACATCTTTCATGCTCACCATAAAACCTTGACCCGAACCAATTTTTCCAGCAAACGTATCGGGTTCGGTTGAACCTAAACCATTGTATTTAATATAGTCTGTTGAAGAATAATTATAGGTAAAGTTTTGATAGAACGGACTGGTCGTAAAATTGGGCAATAAACCGTGTTTCCATATCCAAACAGAACCTTCAATCACCGATTGGTTTAAGACTAAGAAACTTTCGGCATCTATCGCAGATGGATAAGGATTTCCTACTAAGTTCCAATTGTCATCATATTTGGTAGTGTCAAAATTTAATGCCGTTGTAAGATCTGCGTCATAATCAGCACCGGTATAATTTCCTCTAGAAACGCCAATTGCAATAGATCCGTTATTAGGTTTGCTTCCACTAAAGGTTATAGGTAGGGCAATAGGCGAAGCCGATCCATTAGAAGCGCGTGCAATATAACCGTTGCCCGGTGTCATATTTCCACCCGCAGCATTCCAATTCCCTTGCGTCCCATTTGTGTTCAAATTGGTTGTGTTCCAAAAATAACGGTAACCATTAGGGACCCCTGATACATCAAAGGTATTTAATGGAGAACTCCAATAAACATAATCTGTATGTTTGGCCATAGCCGTTCTTTTAACTTGGAACTTAGTTCCCGTATAGATACCGTCATTGGTATCGGAGTTGTTTACTTGTATTAATTGCCCTGCTCCTGTACCCGCTACATCACTATCAATTAGCACATTGCCGTTATTTGACAATTTATTGTTTACACGAGCATACCCCGCAGCGTCAATGGTCAATGTTTTATTGGCGTTGACTGTTAAATTATTAGACGCTATTAAATCATTTGAAAGACCCGTGTTGAAGTCGTTGTTTAAAATGACATTATAAAACGTTTCGGTCCCTTCTGGGGTAACATTATTGATGACCTGAGCCCCTGTTCCTGTAAAGTTGACTGTTCCATTTCCTTCAGAGAAAGCGGTGTTCCCTATACTATTTGTCCAGTTCCCATACAAGTTGATTTGGCCATCTGCTGTACCAGCATTACTGTCGTCCATATCAATTGCTCCCGCACCACTAATGATGAGACTGCCATGCACATCAAGTGTGTTTGCTGTATTGGCTTCCAATTGTACTTTTCTTGCTGATACTGTAATGTTGTTACAAAGTGCTTGATTGTTATATAAACTTGCGTTTGTTGTATTAGCAACTACATCTATAATGGAATCCTTAGTGGCATAAGTTGCATTAACACTTACATCAGTGGTCGCTACGGGCACTTTAAGTGTTTGCCAGTTGGCACAATCAAACCAATCGGTAGATTTTGAACCTGTCCATACTCCGTTTACATAAGCATCGGCCAACACACCATAAGTTTGTCCCACGTGCATGCGAGTATAGTTAACACAACTTACTCTATTAGTCCAATTGGCTGGATCATTTAAACGCACAATCCAATCGTATTTAGAAGCAGGAGTTGTAATACCGGTATATTCTATATAATCAGCTGCTGCCCCTGGCATCATATTAAAACAGCGCAATGCTAACGGTAGTGCTGATTCCTGTGTAGAGTTGCCTAAAGAATTCCAAGCTGTTCCTGTGTTAAAGGCATACAATAACGTTCCTCCTGTGTAGGTAGCATCATGTATTGTTGTTGCCGGATTTGTCCACGTTCCCCCTTGCATAAAAAAGATTTGATCTCCTCCTGAATTGGTATTTAATGTACTTGTAAAACCAGGCGCTTTGGCAAACGTCCAAGCGGTATCTGGAGAAACAAACTCCATATAAGGAGCCGAATTCAAGAATCGAAACGTGATAACGGTTCCTGCAAGGATAGTCCCTCCATTTCTAGTAAATTGATACACTCCTTCTGTTTCACCCCAAAGGCCTGAAAATGATCTTTCATACCCATTATCAGTAATATAAAATATGTCTCCATTTTGAATATCTTTAAAAGTAATAAAACTGATTTCGTCATCTCCAGCTGAATAAGGTGCATTTACTCCCGTATAGGTACATGCCGGGGCAGGAGCGCCTGGATTCATATTTGAATTAATCCCTACCACTGCAAAATCCCCTTCACTGAAAATAGTAGCGCTTAAGATATTAAATGTTGTACTACTTCCACTTGTCAATGCTGTCGCTGACGCGGTTAACGTATAGCCTGTACCCACGACGGTATGGACAATTGAATTGAACGAGGCCACTCCGGCCACCATAGTTACCGGTGTAACGACAGTCATTGTTCCTGTGCTGGAAAGCGACACTGCCCCTGTAAATCCTGTATCAACATTGCCGCATGCATCGGTTGCTTTAACTACAACCGTTGCCATACTGTTGTTTTGTCCCGTATTGACAGGTTGGGTTGTAAAGATTAATTTAGAAGCTATGACTGCGATTACATTTAATCCATTGGCAGAAGTCGCTGCAAGAAAAGCAGCTTTACCAGAACCTAATGCAGAAAATGTAGTATTAGCTGCGCTCAAGGAAAATCCAAAATCATTCCCATCGACGGCACCTGCACCCAGAGGACATTTTAAAGAAAGGCGTAAGGACAATGTTTTATTTGTTCCATCGGCTACTACTACGTTTAAGCCCGTGAATTGTATTTGGTTGGCTGTAACGGTACCGTTGGCGATAAACGTGGTTCCGTCAAACAATCCAATAGAAAAGATGGCGTCTGACCACGTAGTAACTTGATTACCCGCTGCTTGTGCTAAGGTGAATGCCGTTAAAATGGTGTCCAAAGCATCAGCATCGGTTGCTCCACCGCCGTCACGTACTATGAATTGCCATACTGGAACCCCATCTGTTACAGTAGCAATGGTTAGATTGTTTATCGTACTAGAAATAGTAGCTGCTTCTGAAGATGCTGCTGCCAAAATATCTGAAGCTGCACTAATACTTGAAGTTACTGTTAATGAAGCTGAGCTAGAAAATGAAGAAGACACACAGGGTGGAAAGCCTACGACTTTACACCTGTAAATGTATCCATTCATGGCTAAGGTTGCTCCAGTTATAATTAATGTTGCCGTCGTAGCTCCTGTATACACACCGGTGTTGGTTACATTAGCAAAGACTCCAGTTCCCGTATCAACTTGCCATTGGTAGGTGCCCGGATTAGTCACCCCTACGGTAAAAGTTGCTGTAGCTCCACTCAAGACGGAAGTATTGGATGGACCGGTAGTAATGGATGGATTGTTGCTTACTGAAATCGTTGAAGACGCATAATTGTTTGACCAACAAGTCCCGTTATTGTTCCTCACATAATAGGTTCCTGATGTAGTTGTGGTAAAATTAGCCGTTGCTGGAAAGGCCGTTGACGTTCCATTAGAAGCCGTTTGCCAATAGCAACTGGCTGCATCCGCACCATTATAGGATAAAACAGTAGAGCCACAAGTAGAAGAAAATAAGGCGATTCCTCCTGCTACCGTCGCCGCACAAGTCGTTGCAACTCCATTAATCACCACATCATCAATACTAAAAGCTCCCGTTGTAGCATTTTCAGCATTCCATCCATAAAATCGAAAAGTAATGGGTGTGACAATGGCGTCATAAGCTGCTGGTAACGTAATTGTACAGCCTACTTGCGCGGAGGTTGTCGGATCTGTAATTTGAAATACATTGCTTCCTACTACTGATAAAGTTCCATTTAAAGGTGAAATACTTGCTGGCAAATTAGTAGTATAATCTAAACTAGATCGAACTGCAAATTGACGAGGTCCAGTTCCTGACCTTTGAATTGTAAAGGTGATGGTGTTAATGTCTAAACTGTAAAAAGTAGCCGGTGAAAGGGTCACTTCATAATATTTTCCGGTATTAATAGACCCTGTAAAAACATCTGAGTTGTTTATAGCTCCAGCATCCCATCCCTGAAATGAAAATCTCCCATTAGCATTTGGATTAGCACCAACCGTAGAAACAAACGAACCAAAGGTAAGTCCAGTACCCGTAGGTACGGCCGTGGGATCGGTAGTTCCTGAAGTACCGCTGGCTACAGAAGTAAATGGATAGGTCCCCGTAAAGGCAACTTGTCCCCAACTCCATCCCGTTGCGAATAGCAACACTAAAAGTATTTTTATTCTCATTTAAAAAATGATTTATCTTGTTAATACCCACAGTGGTACGCCCATTTTTGGGGCACAAAAAAAGGTCAAGCTATTTTTAGGTAGAAAAGGGTAAGCAAAACTACAGTTAAATTATGTAACTGCAAGAAAATCAGATTAACAAATTATCAATAAACAGGTAACTTTATCAACAAAGGAGTGAAATAGCGTAAAAAAGTAGGTTTTTTTATCAAATCCGATTACCTCCTATCAATCCATTATTCAAAAATACTTATGTTTCTTCTTTCCATTTGCCGCTGATGTTAGTTTTAAATTTAAGTATCTTTGTTACTATTTGTTGTCACTATTTACAATGTCTGAAAACCACTCCATTGCTGAAGCCCTTAAAAAATTGGAACATTACTGTGCCTATCAAGAGCGTTGTCATCAAGAAGTTAACGCCAAACTGAAACAATTGGGCGTAACTATACCCTATCGTGATACCATTATCGTAGCCTTACTTGAAAACAACTATTTAAATGAGGAGCGTTTTGCGCGTAGTTTTGCTCGAGGAAAACACCGCATCAAGTTTTGGGGTAAAATCAGGATTGTCAATGAGTTAAAAGCCCGTTTTATTTCGGCCCCCAACATTAAATGCGCTTTAAGCGAATTGAGTGACGAAGAATATTATGACACCTTTGAAAAATTAAGCGAACGGGTGTGGGACAGTATCCTGGAAAAGAATCTTTTGAAAAAACGCAAAAAATGTAGTGATTACTTGTTACGCAAGGGATGGGAAAGTGA
>CANFZC010000042.1 GCA_947451475.1 Flavobacteriaceae bacterium
ATTATTGAGGTAAAGGACCCAGAACTCTTCATGTATTAGTTCGCCAATGATGGGCTGCATTACATCAAATACCGCTTTACTACTGGTGATTTTAGACATTTCGATTGCTTCTTCGGCTCTGCGTCTTCTGCCTAATTCAAGCGCAGCTGCAATGGTTACAGCCTTGGCTTCCCCTATTCCCTTAAACTCCATTAATTGTTGGAGTGACACTTTACCTAATGCATTTAAGTTATGTTCGACTTTGGCTAGAATTCTTTTGCTTAGTTCGACTGCCGATTCATTGCGACTACCGGAGCCGATGAGTATGGCGATCAACTCGGCATCACTTAGTGCGGCTTTTCCCTTGAGCATGAGTTTTTCTCTAGGCTTGTCGTCTTCTGACCAATGTTTTATGGAAAAATTATGTTCCATCACTTCTTCCTACAAATTAAAGATTTAACAGCTTGATAAAAGTAGGAAATTATTTCGTTGCTACGAACTTTAAATTTGATATTTATAAAAAAATCACCGAACAAACTAGTGTTCGATGATTCTGTATATTACGCAATAGGGTTAGAAAACTTAGCTGATGAGACCTTTCACCTCGTCAAAATTCAATCCACCGTAATTACCTGAACTCATGAGCAGAAGGGCTGAATTATTTAGATCGTACTTGAAGAGGAAGTCTTTGAATTCTTGAGGATTGGTATAGATGATTAGGTCTTCTCTTTTGAAGGACTGTGCTATTTGGTCGTAGGTTACTTCGTCGAGTTGTTTGATTTTAACGGCATCAGGTGAGTAGAAAACAACGGCTACATCGGCAGCATCTAGGGCACCTTCGTATTCTTTTAGGAACTCGGCATTCAAGCTGCTGTAGGTATGTAATTCTAGGCAGGCTACTAATTTTCTGTTAGGGTATTGTGCTTTTACGGCTTTGGTGGTAGCTGCGACTTTGCTGGGTGAATGGGCAAAGTCTTTGTAGGCTACTCTCCCTTGTCCTTCGGCTATTTTTTCTAGACGTTTTGAGGCACCTTTGAAACTGGCAATCGCTTCATAGAAGTCGGCTTCATCGACACCCATATTTTGGCAAATCCATTTGGCGCCTGCTAAATTATTAAGGTTGTGGGCACCAAATACTTCGATAGGCATTGGTCCTTCGGGGGTATCTAATAAGGTCGTTCCGTCTTCTACGGTATAAGAAGGTGTATGATAGGGCATTCTTCTTATGGTATTGGTCGATTCTTCGGCTACTTTTTTGACGGTAGGATCTTCTTCATTGTAGACTAGAATACCTCCTTTGGTAATTTGGTTTACGAACAGTTCGAATTGCTCTACATAATTTTCGAAGGTTGGGAATACGTTGATGTGGTCCCATGCGATTCCGGATAGCAGCGCAATATTGGGCTGGTATAAATGAAATTTGGGTCTTCTATCTATAGGAGACGATAAGTACTCATCCCCTTCTAGCACGATGAAATCGTTGTTTTCGGTAAGGTGCACCATGGTATCGAACCCTTCTAATTGTGCTCCTACCATGTAGTCTACTTCTATATTATGGTAGTGCATTACGTGAAGAATCATGGAGGTTATGGTAGTTTTCCCATGGGACCCACCGATGACTACTCTGGTTTTGTTTTTGGATTGTTCGTATAAGAATTCGGGGTAGGAATAAATTTTTAGTCCGAGTTCTTTGGCTTTGAGGAGTTCGGGATTGTCGGCTTTGGCGTGCATTCCAAGGATGATGGCTTCGATATCGGTAGAAATCTTTTCAGGAAACCAACCCATTTCTAGCGGTAAAAGTCCGTTTTTTTCTAGACGAGATTTGGAGGGTTCAAAAATAGCATCATCGCTACCGGTCACTTGATATCCTTTATTGTGTAGGGCTAGTGCTAGGTTGTGCATAGCGGCACCGCCTATGGCTATAAAATGTGTACGCATTGTAGAGGGTAAACTGATTAAAATTAATTGTTTGTTCAAAAGTACATAAAAAAGTTCAAGAAAATTGCTCACTAAAATTTGGAAAAGAGGCGTATTCTAATAATTTCATCAATAGGTAGGACTAGAGTCAAAATAGACTATACTATACGATAACTATACGATAACTATACGATAAGTAGGTAGTAGCTAGGCATCAAAATAGGCAATATAAAGTCAGAATGACTCTTTAAAACGCCATTGAACTTTATGTTGCAGTGTATTAAAAAATGCTATAGAAGAGAAATTAAGGGATTACCCTTTCTTATGGAAGGCCTCCATTATTTCTTTGGCCTTTTGGGGTTGGTTTAATTTGTTTTTGTAGAGATTGGCCAAGGCTTGATAGGTAGTTTTGGAGCCTCCAATGGCTATGGCTTTGGTGTAATAGGATTCGGCTTCCTGGTATTTATGGAAATATTCGGCGATATGTCCGTTGGCTAGGTAGCCATCCACAGGGGAAATTTTGAGTAATTGATTGGCATATGCTTTTGCTTTGCGTTCGCTACCTCCGACGATGCCGGGCAATTGCAAGTATAGCTCAATCAGCGCCCAGCGTGCCTCAATATGATTAGGATTGAGTTGGATTGCTTTTTCGAACGACCCTTTGACCTCTCCTATCATACTTAGTGCTTTGAGTTTATTAGACTCTTTAGCTTTCATTCCGAGGCAGCCTCCATATTTATAGCAATAATTGGCTTCTTTGGGATCTAGGATTTCCAATTTTCCGTAATAGACTAAAGCGGCGTCCCACAACTTAGAATTTCCGGCTATATCTCCGAGATATTCTAACGATTTAAGGTGGTTTGGGTTCTGCTTGATGACGGCTTCAAAAAGTGGTTTTGCCTCGGCAAATTTTCCTTGTTGAACTAGTTTTTCTGCTTTACTAAAATCGGATTGTGCGAAACTCTTGAAGGAGATTGTAGCACAAAACAAGACTAAAAACAGTATCCTAAGATCATTATTGCAGTTTCCCATTGTAAAATAAATAGAAGCCAAAATTAACCATTAATCTACTTAAGTCTAAATAATTAAAAAAAATATATCAAAAAAATGAAGTTACTATGCATTTTGTCGATATATAAGGTATAATACTACAAAAATAGGCCTAAATATGCATTTCGTCGATTTTATTTGTCGTTTAAACGATTATTTTAGTATGTTTGAACTGTCAAATAAGCATAACGTTCTTTCAAAATTGGTTCAAAAGTAACTCAGGTAAGCAGTGAAGTCATTCACAGTGCACTGTTTTCCTTATTTATCATGTCCGTTTTTGAATTTTTAATTTAAAAAACAATTATTAACACCCCCAAAAGATGAAAAAAAATTATTTTAATTTCAGAAAACAATTTGCCAAGAAGCTGGCTGGTCTTACTTGTAGGACTTTATTGCTATTGCTTTTTTTCATTGGTACTGCTACTGCACAAGTTTCTATAACGAAGCCTAGTTTGTCTTTTTCGACTTGTACTGGCTTTCCCACTAGTTATAGTACCTTGGGCAACATTGTCATTACCGAAACTGGAAATAGTAATTTTTCAACAGGTACCAATATTACAATGGTTTTATCGGCACCAACGAATTTTGAATTTAAAGCCAGCACTGGAACCGTTTCTTACATTGTTTCAAGAAATATTACGGCGGCCACTATTGCGGTAACAACTTCCACTATTACGATCACCTATACGGTAGGTGGCACTAGTAAAACAGATGCTATGACCCTTAGTGGTATACAACTTAGAGGCATTACAGCCGCTAGTAGTGGTGATATCACTAGAACGGGAGGTACAGGAGTTATTTCAGGGTGTATAACTACTACTACTTTGACTAGTACTATCAGCAGTACTAGTGTTACCGCTCCAAATAAGGCGACAGGTTTCACTACTGCATCGACTACTTCGACCACTTTTACTGGTTCATTTACAGATACCGCAGATGGATCATTAGTTATTCGTTCGACTAGTAACACTCCTCCAACACAACCTGTTGATGGGACGGTTTATACTGCTGCCAACATTGGCACTTTGGGTTCGGGACTTACTTTTATTCAATCTTCATCTTCTACTTCAATTGCAGACAGTGGTTTGAGTGGTAATACTAAATATTATTATTTTGTTTACGCTTACAACATATGTTCCGGAAGTTATTTATATAATGCAACAGGAGCTTTAACCGGCAATACAACTACTTGCCCAGCAGTACCCAACGCGGTAGCTACTTCAGCTGTGACGCCGACGGGATTCGATTTAAGTTGGGCCTATCCAACCGGTGGCACGGCTAATGCCGTTACGTATAGCGTTACTGTTACTACGGATGCTGGATTTACTACAAATGTACTAGGCTCTCCTTTCACGGTAGCTGACCCTACCACTACTTTAACGGTAAGTGGTTTAAGTAATAATACAATCTATTACTATAGAATAGTAGCAAGCAATGGCTGTTCTAGTGCTTATGTAACAGGTACTGTTACCACCTTATTGCCTTATTGTACAGCACCTACCGTCCAAGCTACTGGACTCACTACAGGAACTTTGTCTTCCAATGCGATAGCTGCCTCTTTTACTGCTGCCGCGGCCGATGGGTATTTGATTATTTATTCTACCAGTGCCACCGCACCAAGTCAGCCCGTAAATGGTGTAACTTATAGTGCTGCTAACATTGCTACCCTAGGAGCTGACTTAACGTTTATTCAATCAAGCAGTGCTACTACCACAGCGGGAGCTGGATTGATGGGCAATACCAAATATTATATTTTCATCTATAGTTATAATGGAGGCGCTACTTGTAGCGGTCCGGTTTATTGTATGTTGACTCCATTGAAAGGCAATGCTACTACCTGTGCTGATGTCCCTACTGGGGTTGTCACTTCGGGGCTAACTGCTAATTCTTTCAACTTGGATTGGACCGCACCAGCAGGCGGTAGTGCAGCAAGCATTACTTATACTATTCAAATTACTACGGATGCTGCCTTTACCGATGATATCCCAGATTCGCCCTTTACAGTTGTGGATCCTATTACTACCTTAAGTTTAGAAGATCTTGAAGGAAACCAACTTTATTATTATAGAATATTGGCTAGTAATGGTTGCAACAGCAATTACGTTACGGGTTCAATTACTACATTAACGGCACCATGTGAAGCTCCAATTCAAGCATTTAGTTTTACTAATGGCGCGATAACCTCTTCTACTTATCCTGCGACATTCTTAGGATCGGCCGATGGATTTTTGGTGATACGTTCGACTAGCGCCACCCCTCCAACACAACCTGTGGACGGTACTTTATATACTGCTGCGAACGTTGGCACTTTGGGTGCTGGACTTACTTTTATACAATCTGGTGCTTCAAACAATATTGCTAGCACTGGTTTAGCTGGAAACACGACTTACTATTACTATGTATTTGCCTATACCAAATCTACTCATTGCACAGGAGGCCCCGCATACAATGCTGATGGTCCTTTGGTGGGTAGTGGTGTCACTTGTCCATCCGCACCAACTGGTATTACCTCATCAGGAATCAGCATGAGTGGCTTTACTTTAAACTGGACCGCACCTACTGGAGGCGCTGCCGCAGCGATAACTTATACGGTTCAAATAACAACTAATCCGGCCTTTACGGTAAATATCCCTGGATCACCCTTTACAACGTCAGACCCTACTACTACTTTAACAGTAACTGGTTTGACTTATGGAACGACTTACTACTATAGAATATTAGCTGATAACGGTTGTCCTAGTGCTTATACTACAGGTTTTGTCACTACTAGTATTACCAATGACAATTGTGCAACCGCTATAGCCCTACCTGTTAATGCTACTTCTACCTGTCTTTCCTCTACCAATGGGACGACTTATGGCGCTACGCAATCACAAGCGGGTTGCTCTGGAATCGCGGATGATGATGTATGGTATAAATTTACTGCTACAGCTACATCGCATACCGTAACGGTGACTCCGATATCGATTAATGATATTGTATTTCAGGTATTTAACAACAGTTGTACCGGAGCAAATTTAGGCTGTGTAGATGGAACCAATTCGTATTCTACAGAAGCTTATACATTTACGGGTTTAACGATAGGCAATGTATATTATGTGCGCATCTATAGTTTCAGTTCGGCTGCGACCTCTCAAGGAAACTTCAATATTTGTGTTACTACACCGGTGGCTCCTATAAACAATGATTGCAGTGGAGCACTTACCTTAACGGTAAACAGCACTACCACTTGTGTTAGTAGTTCGACTGGGACTTCTGTAAACGCTACCCAATCGCTGGCAGGATGTTCAGGAACTGCCGATGACGATGTATGGTATAAATTTACGGCTACGGCTGTAAGTCATAAAGTGACAGTAACACCTATTACGATGAGCAATATTGTATTCCAAGTATTTAGTGGCAGTTGTGCTGGAATGACCAGCATGTCATGTATCAATGCTACCTCTGGAAGCAGTATCGAATCAACAACCCTTGCGGGATTAACTGTAGGATCAACTTACTATGTTAGAGTATACAGTAGCGGTAGTAGTAGTGGCTCTGGATCTTTTTCCATTTGTGTGACTACTTCATGTAGCGCGGGTACTGGTAATGGTGCTGGAACTGCTTCTTGTCCAAATATTGTAGCGGGAGCCGCAGGTATGAGTGGTGCTGCACCTAGCACAATACCTTGCTATGCTACAAATAAATGCACCAACTTAGAAGCTATCTATCCAGAATATAATGAAACAACCAGTTATTCTGTAACAGAGATCCCTTATGCTCCACCTTACCAATATACCTGTTTGGCTAACCCATTAAGTGTAAATGTTGATGATGTATGGTCTAATACGATCACCTTACCGTTTAACTTTTGTTTTTATGGCAATAATTACAATAAAGTACTTATTGGTTCCAATGGTGCTATAACTTTTGACACTACAACCTATGCTCCAGGAGGTTATTCTAACTGGTCCATTGGTAGTAACCTGCCAAGTAACACCCTTTTCTTGAATTCTATCTTTGGTGTTTATCACGATATCGATCCGAGTAAAGGAGGACAAGTAGGTTGGGAATTAATCACCTTAAGTAGTGGTTGTAGAGCCTTAGTTGCCGCTTGGAGTGACATTCCAATGTACTCAACAATATGTAACAACTCATTGTATACAGGAATGATGGTATTATATGAAAACAGCAATATCATTGATGTTTATGTTAAAGAAAAAAATGCGTGTTCTAGTTGGAATGGCGGTAATGCTGTAATTGGTATACAAAATGCTAATGCTACCCAGGCGGTAGTGGCCCCTAATAGAAACTCCTTGGATGCGGATTGGACCGTAAATGAAGAAGGATGGAGATTTACTCCGTCGGGAGCCTCAGTATCTTCTGTTAAATGGTATCAAGGATCGGGCACAACAGGAACTGTAGTGGGCGACACTGCTAATGTAAGTGTATGTCCGACCGCTACGACCACCTACACTGCAGAAGTAACCTATTCTTTTTGTAATGGAGTAACCTCAAAGTTAACTTCTGAAACGACCGTGTCTATTTCGACCGGTAAAACATGGACAGGAGCTGTTGATACGGATTGGAGTAATGCTAATAACTGGTCTCCGAGTGGTGTACCGACTAATGTTGATTGTATTACTATTCCTAGTGCTACTAATGAGCCTGTAATCTCGGGTTCAGGGTATAATGCCTATTGTTATAATTTAACGGTATCTTATGGTTCGTCCTTAGAAGCTACCTCTAGAAACAACATCATTGTTAATGACTTTGTAAAAGTAAAAACGGGGGCTATTTTTAATTTGAGAGATAGTGCCAGTTTGATTCAAATCAATAATACCGCCGTTAATAGCGGTAACATCAACATGGATAGAACTGCTTATGTAAAAGCGTATGACTATGTATATTGGTGTTCGCCTGTAAAAACGTTTAACTCGAGTCATATCTCACCTACTTCTCCGGGAGGCTATATTTTCAAATGGAATCCTACGATTTCTAATGGTAACGGCGGACAAGGAACTTGGGTTGCAGGAACTGAGAATATGTTATTAGCTAAAGGCTATATTGTCCTTTCTCCGGGTTCATTGAGTTCCACCGTTTCATCACCTATGACGGCCAACTTTACGGGAGTTCCTAATAATGGAATAAAAAAACCATTACTTTCAAGGGGAGGTTATACTGGCGCTGACTTTAGTGGAAGTAATGGCACTACGATTTCTAACATGGATGACAATTGGAACTTAATTGGCAATCCTTTTCCATCGGCGGTGAACGCTTTAAGCTTCTTGACTTTGAATACTAATATCAATGGAAATGTGAGATTATGGACGCACGGATCGCCAATTAGCAACACCAATGCGAGTCCTTTCTATGGCACTTATACCGCAAATTACAATTCTAATGATTATATAACTTATAATGGTCTGGGGTCAACTCCGGCTGGATTTAATGGAAAAATAGCAGCGGGACAAGGATTCTTTGTATTGATGAATGATGGTGCTGCTGGAAGTGCTTATGTAACGTTTAATAACAGTATGAGAAGTGTAGCTTATGACAACAGTCAGTTCTACAAACAAAATTCAAGTAATGCTACAACCTCAGCAGAACCAGAAAAACACAGAATATGGTTGAGTTTAATCGATGCTAATCATCATGAAGCCAATACGTTGGTGGGTTATGTTGCCGATGCAACTTATGGCGAAGATCGTTTGTATGATGCGTATCACAAAGCTTCAGCCGCACTGGGTATTTATTCTATGATTGAAAATAAACCGGTTATTATCAATGGAAGACCTACTCCCTTTGACGACACTGATTTTGTCCCATTAGGAGCCTCTATACCAGCAGATGGAACGTATACTATTGGAATAAATCAAGTGGATGGATTATTTACCAACAGTAGTCAAAACATCTATTTGGAAGATACGGAATTGCAAATAATTCACGATTTACGAGTGGCACCTTACACCTTTGTAGCCTCAGCTGGAAACTATACCAATCGTTTTATATTGCGTTATATTAATACTACATTGGGAACAGTGACTCATGAGACCGCTGGCGCTTATGCTTATATTTCAAATCATAATTTAAATATTAAATCAGACGACACGATAAAAGAGATTTACCTTTATGAAATGTCGGGCAAATTGATATCAAAAGTAAAACCAAGTGTTGAAGCGAATCATTTTGAGATGGAGTTTCCGTATCAAAACGGCGTTTATTTAGCTACTATACTAAAATCAAATGGTCAAAAAACGGCGGTTAAATTACTGAACTAATTTTTTAACACTATACAACTCAAACCTCTGTTTAAGAAATTAGACAGGGGTTTACTGTTACTAAGTTTCTTGACAACTAATTGAAGCTATAGTGCCATGATTTTTTTTACCCGATATTTTTAATAGATATTATAATAACGTTCTAGTAATAATAAGTTTATATTAAAAAAAACCTGAAGTATCGACAAAATGCAACTCAATGACACAAAAGTGCATTTCAACGAGTATATAATGTTATATACCCAAAATATTACAACTTATCGCAACATAACTGTATTTTTGCCTAAGATTTAAGGTGTTAAAATGATTTCCGCTGCTAGGACTTCATTTTACTTAAATCTGACAAGTCAAGAAATTGTTTTACTTATGAAACACCCGTACACTATTATTAAAAATACCGGTCTGTCGTTCTTCAATAAAAAAGCAATAAGCCTATTGTTTATTTTTATTATTGCCTTGTATAGTAGTGCTGTAAAGGGGCAAGGAACAAGCTGTACAACTGCGACTGCTTTAACCATAAATGGAGCTTGTGCCACGAATCAAAACATAAGTGATAATGGAGAGACCAACCCTAGTGTAGGGGCATCCAGTTGTTTTGGATCGGGTAATAACTTTAGGAGAGAAGGATGGTATTCCTTTACTGTAGCAGCGGGACCTTTGACGGTAACCATTACTGGGATTTCCACCAATCGTAACCTTATGTTGCAATTGGTATCAGGAACTTGTGGAGGCGCTTTGACTGAGACCCAGTGTGCCAATGCTAATAATGGGGCTGATACGGCACAGACCGAGACCATTACGGCTACATTGGGTGCGGGAACCTATTACATTAAAGTTTCCAACATCAATGGAACTGGAGGTAACTCGATGAATTTAAGTAGTCTTTGTGTAACGGCACCCAACTGTACTGCACCCACTGCTCAACCTACTTCCTTAGTATTATCAACGCTTACTAGCACCAGCATAAACGGTTCGTTTACCGCGGCAAGTCCGGCTCCTAGTGGCTATCTCGTTTTGTATAGTACTAGTGCTACGCCTCCTAGTCCGGGTCCAGTGAACGGCACTGCTTATTCCGCAGGCAACACCATTAATGGTGCCACCGTAGTATCGGCTTCCAACAGTACCAATTTTAGTGCTACGGGATTGAGCAGCAATACTAAATATTATTTTTATATCTATTCCTATAACACAGGTTGTATAGGAACTCCTAACTACCTTAACACCTCCCCTTTAAGCAACAATGCCATTACTTGTCCGGCCGCCCCTACCGCTGCTGTAAATTCGGCTATTACGGGTACTAGTTGCACTATTAGTTGGACTGCATCAACTGCAGGCGGCAGTGCTGCAGCCATCAATTACACTTTGGAGGTTTATACGGATGCAGGGTATACGACGCCTATAAGCGGTTCGCCTTTTGCCTTAGGCACAGCAGTTACTTCTACTATAAGTGGACTAACCCCTAGTACTACTTATTATTACAGAATTAAAGCTAACAATGGTAGCTGTGACAGTGGTTATTTGACGGGTACTGTTCAAACGAACTGTTCTACACCCTTGGCTCAACCGACGACTTTAGTGCTAAGCAGTCTTACTAGTACAAGTCTTTCAGGAAGTTTTACGGCTGCTAGTCAGGCTCCAAGCGGGTATTTAATTGTTAGAAGTACGAGTGCTACCGCTCCCGTTCCCGTGAATGGTACTACTTATGCGGTAGGATCCAATCTAGGTGCAGGAACCCTTGTCATTCAAGGGAGTGCTGTTACTAGTAACGCTGTAACCTTCACGGATGCGGGCTTAACGAGTAATACCAAATATTATTATTACATTTTCTCTTATAACAACAGTTGTACTGGAGCCCCTTATTATTTGACGACTAGTGCGTTAACCAATAACGCCATTACTTGTCCGGTCGCCCCTACAGCAGCCGTTAACTCTGCTGTTACAGGTACTGGATTTACCGTAGGGTGGACAGCTTCACTAGTAGGTGGTGCTGCTGCCTCTATAACGTACACTTTAGAAGTTTATACCAATGCCACTTATACCACGCCTATCAGTGGTTCACCTTTTACGATGGGAACAGGAGTGACTAACGCCATTACAGGCTTGAATCCTGCTACAACCTATTATTACCGTATAAAAGCCAATAATGGCAGTTGCGATAGTACCTATTTGACTGGATCAGTGACCACTGGATGTACGACACCAATTGCACAACCTACTGCCTTAGTTTTAAACACTATAACCAGCACAAGCATCAATGGTTCCTTTACCGCTGCTAGTCCGGCCCCTAGTGGTTATTTAATCGTTAGAAGCACCAGTGCGGTTCCGCCCACATTGGTTAATGGAACCACCTATGTTGTAGGGTTTACAGGATTTGGTGTAGGTTCTCGCGTGATCCAAGGAAGTGTGGTGACCAGTAATGCCGTAACCTTTAGCGACACTGGGTTGACTAGTAACACTAAATATTATTATTACATTTTTTCCTATAACAATGGATGTGGTGGTGCCCCTTATTATTTGAGTACGTCGCCTTTAACTACTAATGGTATAACTTGTCCGGCTGCTCCAACGGCAGCGGTTAACTCTGCCATAACTAGCAGTGGTTTTACGGTTGCTTGGACTGCATCTCCAAATGGAGGAGGCGCGGCTACTATTTCATATACTTTAGAGGTATACACCAATGCCACTTACACCACTGCGATAAGCGGTTCGCCTTTTTCTGTGGGTACCGCACTTACTTATACCTTAACGGGACTTAATGGTTCAACGACTTATTACTACCGTATCAAAGCGAATAATGGAAGTTGTGACAGCAGTTATTTAAGTAACTCCTGTGCTACTTTACTATCCAACGATAATTGTACAGGGGCAATAGCCATTACCCCTACAACCACTTGTAACTATACCACGTACACTAATACTGGCGCAACTGCTAGCGCAGGTGTACCAGCACCTACCTGTTCCATATATGCTGGTGGAGATGTATGGTTCTCAGTACTTGTCCCAGCTAGTGGCGCCTTAACAATTAATTCTATTGAAGGAGTAATGACCGATGGAGCAATGGCAGTCTACACGGGAACATGTGCAGGATTAACAATGCTTACTTGTGATGACGATAGCAGTCCGAACGGTTTGATGCCCTATTTAAACTTATCTGGTTTAACGCCGAACACCACGATCTGGATTCGATTTTGGGCTTACAATAATGCTACCAATGGAACTTTTGGCCTTTGTGTAATCGCTCCAATACCATGTACTCCTGGAACAGGAATAGGAACCACAACGGTGCCTTGTCCTTCTGTAACTTCGGGAGGATTGGGCTTAAACGGAGCCCCTCCACAGACCTTAAGCTGCGGTGCGGCGGCTACTTGTGTTGATTTGGAGGCAACCTACCCACAATATTATCAAACGACAACTTATACCGTAGCCTCTATTCCTTATGCCCCTCCTTATCAATTTAGCTGTTTGGCTAATCCGGTGAGTGTAAACATAGATGATGTATGGTCCTCACCGGTAAGCTTACCTTTTAATTTTTGTTTTTATGGCAATAATTACAATCAGTGTTTGATTGGTTCTAATGGAAATATCACATTTGACATGGTTAACAATACACCAGGCAGTAATTCTACTTGGACAATTGCCAACAACTTACCCAATAACACCTTATTTTTGAATACTATATTTGGTGTTTACCATGACATTAATCCTAGTTTAGGTGGAAAAGTAGGTTGGGAATTAATCACCTTGAACACGGGTTGTAGAGCTTTGGTTGCGGCCTGGAGTGACATCCCTATGTATTCTTGTACTAGTCAACTGTATTCTGGAATGATAGTATTATATGAAAACACGAATGTGATTGAAGTATATGTAAAAGAAAAAACAGTTTGTTCAACATGGAATAGTGGGAATGCGATAATAGGATTACAAAATGCAACGGGTACTCAAGCAGTAGTGGCACCGAGCCGCAATGGTTTGGATGCTGATTGGACTGCAAACGGTGAAGCTTGGCGTTTTACCCCGGCAGGTGCTTCGATTACTACTATAAAATGGTATGAGGGAGCGGGTACTGCGGGAGCGGTAGTTGGCACCACCAACACCATTAACGTATGCCCTTCTGTCACAACTACTTATACTGCCGAAGTATCGTATGCCTTGTGTAATGGGACAACCTTAAAAACTACCGGACAAACAACGGTTACCATTTCTTCTGGAAAAACTTGGAATGGCTCTATAGATAAAGATTGGAATAAAGCAAACAACTGGACTCCTAGTGGGGTACCTACTGCCACGGATTGTATTACCATCCCTAATGTGACCAATGATCCTGATATATCAGGCAGTGGTTTTAATGCGGTTGCCTATGCGGTAACCATTGATAACGGTGGTGATTTAGAATTGGAGTCGAGCAATAACCTTACGGTAACTGATTTTGTTAAAGTTTTGAGTGGTGGAGCATTCACTGTAAAAAGTGGGGCCAACTTAGTACAAATTAACAATACGGCTGTCAATACCGGAACGATTACTATGGAGCGCACTACTAATGTGCATAACTATGATTATGTCTATTGGTCGTCACCTGTAGTTGGATTTGGTTCGGCTGCCATATCTCCTGGGACTTCAAGTTATTTAATATACAAATGGGATACTACTGTTGCCAATGGCAATGGAGGTCAAGGGACGTGGGTCCCTGGCGTTGAAACCATGATCCCTGGAAAAGGTTATATTGTGAGAGGGCCTGACGCCTATAGTGCTTTAGCACCGTTCACGGCCATCTTTAGTGGCGTTCCTAATAATGGAATCATACAACCTAGTATTGCGAGGGGTTCTTATACTGGGGCCAATTATGCGGGAACTAATGGGGCCAACATCACCAACTTGGATGACAATTGGAATTTGTTGGGTAATCCTTATCCTTCTGCTATCAATGGTCTAAGCTTTTTGACTACCAATCCAAACATTGATGGGAACCTTCGCATATGGACGCATGGCTCTCCGATAAGTGCTACAAATCCTAATCCGTTCTATGGTAATTTTGCCCAGAACTATACCGTAAACGATTATGTTACTTATAATGGAACAGGGTCTACCCCACCGGGCTATAATGGAAAAATTGGAGCGGGTCAAGCCTTCTTTACCGTCATGAACGATGGTGCTGCTTCTACCAGCACGGTAACGTTTAACAACAGTATGAGAAGTAGTGCTTATAATAACACCCAGTTTTATAAAACGAATGCAAACGACACTGACTCTGGTGAAGAAATCAATCGTATTTGGTTGAGTTTAGTTGATAGCGATAGCAATGCTGCGACTACCTTAGTGGGTTATTTGACTGATGCTACTTATGATAAAGACCGTTTATTTGATGCTTCTTATAAAGTGGTCCCTCAATTGAGTATCTATTCGATTTTGGAGAACACCCCGATGATCATTCAAGGGCGTCCGGTTCCGTTTGATGATAATGACTTTATTCCTTTAGGCTTCTCATTACCTTATGATGGCGTTTACACGGTTTCTATTAATCAAGTAGATGGCTTGTTTGAAAATCAAGAGCAGACTATTTATTTGGAAGACACTTATAACAATGTTATTTACGACTTGCGTCAGGCTCCTTATACTTTTTCGGGCACTACGGGCTATTATAGTGATCGCTTTATATTACGTTACAAAAACAGCACTTTGGGCACGCCTACCTTTGATAACAGCAATACTTTTGGTTATATTAATAACCATAATTTGCACATCAAATCTACTGAGAACCTCGAAGAAATTTGTATTTATGATGTGGCAGGTAAACATATCATTACCTATAAAACCAACGCTTCTAAAACTAATTTTGAAGAACAATTCCCTTATGCTAGTGGTGTTTATATTGCCACTATCAAATTAGAAAACGGAAAAATAGTGACTCAGAAATTATTGAATTAGAATTAGTAACCTTATATAAAAAAAGCCGTCCCTTTTCGGGACGGCTTTTTTATTTGATTATAAAGCGCTTATTTTACTAGCGTCATTTCATCTACAATATTCTTAGCCCCTGAGTAGTTTTCAATTACCCAAAGAACGAAACGAATATCGACGTTGATGGTACGTTGTAGTTTGTTATCAAAGATCACGTCACCGGCCATTGCTTCGATGTTTCCGTCGAAAGCTAAACCAATAAGTTCGCCTTTACCGTTTAACACTGGTGAACCTGAGTTTCCGCCTGTGATGTCATTATCAGTAAGGAAGTTTACATGCAGGCTACCGTCTTTATCGGCGTAGCGTCCGTAGTCTTTATTCTTTTGCATTTCTAATACACGAGCCGGCAAGTCAAATTCCTCGTCTCCTTTTTTGTATTTCTTCACCATACCTTCCATGGTCGTATAGTTGTTGATTTTGGCATCATTACGTTTGTCTGCTGGTAAGGAGCGCACTTTACCGTAGGTTAGACGTAACGTTGAATTGGCATCAGGATATTTAATAGTACCTATTTTAGATTCTCTTAATCCTTCAACTAGGAGACGGAACGAAGCACTGTAATCGTTTTGTGCTTTGGCGATTTCGTCTGATTTTGAATTAAAATGTGCTAGTAAATCATTAGATAGGGCATAAATAGGGTCATTGTCTAATTGGCCTTGTGTTGGGTACTGTAAAAATGCTTTTACTTTATCCACAGACGAGAAGAGGCTTAAGTCAACCGCCGCATTCACATAATTAGTAAAATCGTTGTTGTTTTCTTTTCCTAATTTCTCCACCATAGGGGCTATTTTGTAGCCTACTGATTTAGTTGCATACAATTTTAATTGCGCTGCAAGCAAGTCTTTTTCTGCTGGAAGGTAGACATCTTTGTATAGTTCTTCGGCCATTTCTGTAAGGGCAGGAAGGGCTTGCGCACGTTTGGCCGCATCGGCTTTCACATACCCATCTAATTGTTTTCCTAAGGTTCTACCGATGGCTCCAAAAGCAGTGGTTCTGAATAATTGTTGTAGGTAATTGTCGTGTCTTGCTTTTTCATTTGTAAGTCCGTAGAACTTATTGATGTTAGCAATTACATTACCGTATTTAGCTTTGTTGGCTGGTTTATTAGCCCATGTATTGAATTTAGCTTCCTGTTTTGCTTTTGAGCCCGCAGTACCAAATTTAGTTAAGGCATCAATCATCCCTTGACGGTTTTTCCAATAATTGGCTGTAGAAGCATATTTTGAAGCGTACACTAAACGCAAAGCATCGCTTTGGTCCATGTATTTCTTCATATTGTCCATACCGGTTTTGGCACCTTCCACCCAGGCAGGGTAAGCGAACTTCACATTTTGCTCAATTCCACCAGCAGGCATCCAACGATTGGTGCGGCCTGGATATCCTAGAATCATGGCAAAATCGTTTTCTTTTACTCCAGAAAGATTTACAGGAAGGTAGTGTTTTGGTTGTAAAGGAACATTAGTAACCGAATAATCGGCTGGGTTGTTGTCCTTATCCGCATATACTCTGAACATAGAGAAATCGGCCGTGTGACGTGGCCATTCCCAGTTATCGGTATCTCCTCCAAATTTACCTAAGCTTTCTGGTGGCACCCCTACTAAACGTACGTCTTTGTAATCTTGGTATACGAAATAGTAAAATTCATTTCCTTGGAAGAACGAACGAACGGAAACGGTATATTTCCCGCCTTCATTGTTTTCTTTTTCGATGGCGCTGATTTCGGCACTAATGGCTTTTTCTCTGTCGGCTTCTGACATAGAAGGATTTACTTTGGCCAAAATTCTTTTGGAACAATCATCCATGCGCACGAAGAAGCGCACGTACAAACTGCTTTGAGCGTGTTTCTCGGCCATTTTACTTTCGGCCCAGTATCCATTTTTAAGAATGTTGTCTTGAGCGGTCGATAATTCGGCTACGGCATCATATCCACAGTGGTGGTTGGTTAATACCAATCCGTCTTTAGAGATGATTTCGGCTGTACAGCCTCCATTGAATTGGACGATAGCATCTTTTAAACTGTGGTGGTTGATGCTGTAGATTTCTTCAGCGGTCAATTGCAAGCCCATTTTTTGCATGTCGCGGTGGTTTAAACGTTCAATGAACATCAAGAACCACATTCCTTCATCGGCTTTGACGCTCATAGGGAGCAACATAATCCCGACGATTAAGGATAGGATAATTTTCTTCATAATAAAGTATTTGTGTTATTAGATTGAATACTAGTAGTCTATTACCTCAACGGTATGTTACAAGGCAAAGAGCTAAAAGCGCTGCGAATATAGTTTTTTTCGGGAATTTGACCTTCCTTTTTAACAGAAAACGACAACGATGTAGTGGGGATTTGAGTTATGAGTTATGAATTGGTTTTAGCTGCTCTGCTTTGGCCTTCGGCTTTGGGTTTGGAACCGACTTTAATTTTATTGTGCTTCCACGGTAAGCTTCTCGATACAATTTTGTCTCGTCTTTTAGACGAGGCAAAATCACTCGAAGTGACGGGCCGAAAAAAAACCCGTCTTGTTTTTACAAACGAGACGGGTTTTTTTATTAGATACCGTGACTGTTTTCGGGTTCTTCGGCGTCAACGTTGAGCATTTCCCAGAGTTTGTCTTTTAGCTCGGTTAGGCCTTGGTTGGCTACCGATGAAATGAACATATAAGGGATTCCTTTGAATTCTTTGTCTAATTGCTTCTTTAATTCGGCTTTCAATTCGTCATCTAGCATGTCGCATTTGGACACTACAATCAGTTTGTCTTTGTCTAACATCTCCGGATTGTAACGGCGGAGTTCATCTAGGAGAATTTCGTATTCTTTTTTGATGTCATCAGCATCGGCTGGGACTAAGAATAATAAAGTAGAATTTCTTTCGATGTGACGCAAGAAATAATGGCCTAATCCTTTTCCTTCGGCAGCTCCTTCAATAATCCCAGGAATATCAGCCATGATGAACGATTTGAATTCGCGGTAGGCTACAATCCCTAAATTAGGTTTTAGAGTTGTAAACGGATAATCGGCAATCTTGGGTTTGGCAGAGGTTAATACCGATAATAAAGTCGATTTACCTGCATTTGGAAAGCCTACTAAACCAACATCGGCTAGTACTTTTAATTCTAGAATCACGTCCATTTCTTCGGTTGGCATACCCGGTTGTGCATAGCGTGGCGTTTGGTTGGTCGAACTTCTAAAATGCCAGTTTCCTAATCCCCCTTTACCCCCTTTGGCTAAGATACGCTCTTCCCCATGTTCGGTAATTTCGAATAGAATTTCTTCGGTTTCTTTATCACGTACTACGGTTCCGAGTGGCACTTCGATTACTTTATCTTCCCCATCGTGCCCGGTACTTCTGGAACTTCCTCCATCCCCTCCGTGTCCTCCTTTGACGTGGCGGGCAAATTTAAGGTGGAATAGGGTCCATAGTCCTTTATTTCCTTTTAATATTACGTGCCCTCCTCGGCCTCCATCACCTCCATCGGGTCCGCCTTTTTCAATAAATTTCTCTCGGTGTAAATGCGTAGAACCTTTTCCTCCTTTACCGGAAGAAACATATATTTTTACGTAGTCTACAAAATTGCCCTCTGTCATATTTTCTCTAATTTATTGTAATGAAGCTTAATCAAGATAATACCTGACAGCCACTGGCTGTCCTCTTCTTAATCTCAAATCCTCTGTCATAGTTCCTATTTCTTTATTATTCTTTTAACGCTTTTACTAATACCTTATCGATCTTGACGCCATCCTTGTCGATGATTTCTATTTCCAGTTTATTCCAAATCAGTATTTCTCCTGTATTCGGTATTTTACCCATTTCGGTCATGATGAGTCCACTTACGGTGGTTACTTCGTAGTCGTTGGTAAGTTCATCCATATCAAAATAGGTCAGGAAGTCGTGAAGGGAGTACAATCCGTCCACTAGCCAGGTTCCGTCTTCTCTTGCTATTAATTGGTATTCGTCTTCATCAAAATCGGATGCATCCCCTACTAAGGCTTCTAAGATGTCATTAAGGGTAATGATTCCCTGGAATACACCATATTCATCCGTTACTAGGGCGTAATGTACTTTTGATTTTTTAAATATCTCCAAGGCTTTGTAGGCAGAAGTATGTTCGATAAGATACACCGGTTCTCTGGTAATTGATTTCAAATCAAAGGGGCCTTTTTCAAAGCTGGCAAACAAGTTTTTTAGCAGCACTATTCCGTTGACATCATCTAAATTCTCATTGCACACAGGATATACAGAATGCAATTCCTCTAAAACTTTGGCTTTAATTTCGTCTACCGTATCTAATAGTGATAAATACATTATCGATTGTCTATGCGTCATAAGGGAATTGATCTTTCGATCTCCAATATGAAATACACGTTCTACGATATCTTGCTCTATTTCTTGCACTTCTCCCCCTTCGGTACCTTCTTTGATGATGGCTTTAATTTCTTCTTCGGTTACTTTACCGTCGGCCGTGGGTTTTATTTTAAGGATGTCTAGGATAAAATCGGTTGACTTGGTCAATAACCAAATGAAGGGCATCGTAACTACTGAGACCATTTTCATAGGGACTGCTACTCCTTTGGCGATGGCTTCAGGATAATTGAGTCCGATTCTCTTGGGTAATAGTTCGCCTAACACTAAAGAAAAGAAGGTTAAAATTACCACTACAATTCCCACTCCAATACTTTGTGAATAGGGTTTTAGTACTTCAAAGGTGGCAATGAAGGCTTGTACATCGTGTGTAATTTTATCTCCTGAATAAATTCCGGTAAGAATCCCAATCAACGTAATTCCGATTTGGACTGTAGAAAGAAATTTATTGGGAGCATTGGCCAAGTCTAGTGCTACTTTGGCATTGGTATTTCCTTTTTTGGCGGCGGTCTCCAGGCGGTTTTTACGCGCCGATATC
>CANFZC010000043.1 GCA_947451475.1 Flavobacteriaceae bacterium
CCTCAGTTCTTTCAAGTCGACCTCGAAGGTTTAAAGCAGGTTTTACATACGGCACCAAACCGTTGGGCAAACGACCAACCGTCAACTACAGTAGTCTCGTTTCCAAACGCTGATGGAAAATCCGAAAGCTTTGCCGTAAAAGAAAGTTCCAATATGGACCCAGCTCTTGCCGCTAAGTTTCCCGAAATTAAGTCCTATGTCGGACAAGGGATTGATAACCCAGGTGCTGTAATCTACTTCAGCGTATCACCACTAGGCGTTCAAACCATGACCCTATACGCTGATCGATCGGCGACGCTAATCGAACCTTACACTACCGATGCTGCGCTCTATGCAGTCTATAGAAAAAAAGATAAAGCAGCTTCTCTAAATACCTTTGAATGTAATGTGCTAGGTTCCATCAATGACGGACTGCAAGCTTCCGCAAGTACAGCACGTCCCAATGCCGATGATGCGTTTATGAGAACCTACCGCTTAGCACTTTCGGTTACGGCTGAGTATACTACCTACTTTGGTGGTACTAAAGCCCTAGCCTTGGCCGCCATGAATAATTCTATGGTGCGTGTTAATGGGGTATTCGAAATGGATTTTGGCGTGCACATGAACTTGATTGCCAATGAAGAGGCTATCATCTATCTTGATGCTGCCACCGATCCGTATGCTCCAGCAGCTCAAAAATCACAATGGAATGCACAATTACAGGCAACGCTTACTTCAGTCATCGGGGAAGCCAATTATGATATTGGCCACCTATTTGGTGCCACAGGGGGTGGAGGAAATGCCGGATGTATAGGCTGTGTTTGTACTAATGGTTCTAAAGGAAGCGGAATTACCTCCCCAGCCGACGGTATTCCTCAAGGGGATAATTTTGATATCGATTATGTAGCACACGAAATGGGACACCAGTTCGGAGCCAACCATACATGGACACACGGTGGAAATGAAGGTACTGGAGTCCAAATGGAGCCAGGATCGGGTTCTACCATCATGGGCTATGCCGGAATTACCGCTTTGGATGTCCAACCGCATTCTGATGCGTATTTTCATGCGATTAGTGTTCAACAGGTGACCAATTATATTAAATTAACGACGTGCCAAATCAATACGGCCTCTGGCAATGCCATTCCGACGGCCAACGCAGGGTTAGATTATACGATTCCCAAAAGTACGCCCTTCATGTTAACCGGTGTTGCAACAGACGCTAATGGCGCAGATGTACTAACCTATGATTGGGAACAAATGGACTCACAAACAACTTCAACAGTTCCTAGCGCTACTAAAACAGCAGGAGTGAACTTCCGTTCCTACAACCCAAGCACTTCACCTATTCGCTATTTCCCTAAAATGGCATCGGTTTTAGCAGGGGCAACTACCACCGCAGGTACCGAACTAACAGTTGAAGCCTTAGCTTCGGTAGCTAGAACTTTTAACTTCCGCGTTACCGTAAGGGATAATCATTTAAATGGTCCCGCCAATAACAGTGATGATATGATTGTTACGGTTAATGCAACGGCTGGTCCTTTCGCCGTGACAACGCCTAATACTGCCGTTACCTATGCCGCTGGAAATCCTCAAGCGATCACTTGGGATGTAGCCGGGACTACTGCCAACGGAGTGAATTGTGCCAACGTAGACATCCTACTGTCTGCCGATGGTGGAACTACTTGGTCAACCCTTTTAGCCGCAACAGCTAATGACGGTACTGAAACCATTACGATACCTAATTCACCTAGTTCTGCCTGCCGTATCATGGTAAAAGGAACTAATCATATTTTCTTTGATGTATCCAATACCAATTTTACCATCACTGGAGTAGATACGACGGCACCAACAGCGCCTACCTTAAGTGCATCAGGTACGACAACGACAACGACCAACTTATCTTGGACGGGAGCCACCGACAATGTGAGCGTAACAGGATATGACGTTTATAAAGATGGAGTGCTGTTTGGTTCAACAACTACCGCAACAACGTATTCAGTGACTGGTTTAACCGCTGCAACAACCTACGCGTTTACCGTAAAAGCGAAAGACGCAGCGGGCAATGTTTCCGTGGCCAGTAACACCCTAAATGTAACGACGCTAGCACCCGATACCACCGCGCCGACAGCGCCAACATTAAGCGCTTCTGGAACCACCGATGTTGCAACCAATTTATCATGGACTGCCGCCACCGATAATACAGGGGTAACCGGCTATGACGTCTATAAAGATGGAGTATTGTTAGGTGCAACAACCACGGCTACAACCTATGCTGTAACGGGTTTAACCGCTTCAACAACCTACGCATTCTCCGTGAAAGCCAAAGATGCAGCAGGCAATGTTTCCCTAGCCAGCAATACCGTTAACGTTACGACCTTACCTCCCGATACCACAGCGCCTACGGCACCTGTTTTAAGTGCAACAGGGACTACTTCAAGTACAACCAATCTTTCTTGGACCACTGCTACCGATAATATTGGGGTAACAGGATATGATGTATATAAAGCGGGTGTGTTATTAGGTTCAACAACCACAGCAACAACCTTTGCCGTGACGGGCTTAGTAGCTTCTACGACTTATACATTTACGGTAAAAGCCAAAGATGCTGCGGGCAATGTTTCTATAGCTAGTAATACAGTATCAGTGACTACCACTGCTTTTACCTATTGCGCCGCATCTGGAAACATCGTAACCGATGAACTAATTGGAAGAGTGCAATTAGGAACTATTGACAATGTGTCAACGGGCGGGACAGGGTACACTGACTTCACAGCGATTTCAACCAATTTACCGCAATTAAGTTCTAATACCATCACAATAACTCCTACTTGGACTGGTACCGTTTATGCCGAAGGGTATGCGGTCTTCATCGATTACAACGCCGATGGTGACTTCGCCGATGCCGGTGAAACCGTTTGGACCAAGGCAGCTTCAACAACAACACCCGTAGCAGGAACTTTTGCCGTTCCAAGCACAGCGACCCTAGGCGCAACCAGAATGCGCGTAATTTTAATGTATAACGCTATTCCCGTGGCTTGTGGTACGTTTACATACGGCCAAGTAGAAGACTATACCGTGACTATTGTGCCCGAAATAACGGCGCCAACGGCGCCTACCCTTAGTGCCTCCGGAACGACTCAACGTACGACTTCGTTAACGTGGACGGTCGCCACCGATAATGTTGGAGTGACAGGATATGATGTTTATAAAAACGGACTCTTAGTAGGTTCCACAACCACTGCCACTGCGTATGAAGTTTCTGGGCTCCTCTATGCAACTACTTATGCGTTTACGGTTAAAGCAAAAGATGCCGCCGGAAATGTATCGACTGCCAGTAATACGGTAAATGTAACGACACTGACACCTCCGACAACCACAGCAACGGCTTGTGCTTCGTATACTTGGTCGTTAAACAATCAAACCTACACCAGCAGTGGGACTTATAGTGGAATCAACAGTAGTGGTGATACCGAGTTCTTGAATTTGACGATTACGTCTTGTGCAAGTATAGTAAACCTCCAATTGTTTATAGAAGGCTACTATGATACCACAATCCATGCCATGAGACCTGTAAAAGCCAATCAAGGGGTAGGAACCAGCACTACCATAGTGGATGACATCACTGTAGAACTCAGAGACCCAAGCAATGGTAGTCTACTCACTTCTACTTCTGCCTCTTTGCAAACCGATGGAACCGCAGTGGCAACCTTCAATACAGCTCCGAATGGTTCCTATTATTTGGTTATCAAACATCGTAATTCGATTCAAACTTGGAGCGCAACTCCAGTAACAGTAGGATCTACTCCGCTAACGTATAACTTCTCCAACGCAGCTGCCAAAGCTTTTGCCAATAATATGGCCGTATTAGAATCTGGAGTATTCGGATTGTTTTCAGGTGATTTTAATCAAGATGGTTATGTCGATATTTTCGATTACCCACTATATGATGCAGATAACCTAAACGGTACCGGGAATTTCGTTTATACCGTAACCGATCTAAATGGGGATGGCTTTGTCGATATTTTCGATTATCCAATCTACGATCAAAATAATAACAACGGAGTGACCGCAGTTGCACCTTTTTAAACAATAAAGAAACAAATCAACTACTTTTTACCATCCTGCTCAAATTATAGTATTATTTAAGATAACATTATAGTTTGAGTAAGATGGTTTTATTATTTTTCCCGATATTTGCACTTCTTAAATAAATACCACAATTTATGGGAATGAATAAAAATACAGTTTTAGGCTGGGCAACCTTAATCATGATAATCATGGGAGTAACTTTAATTGCCCTAGGGGTATACCGTTATGCCGATGTAGCCGGTTGGGGCTTCGGGTCCGTAGGTGTTGGCTTTTTGGCTAATGCTTGGGTTTTTAGCTCCTTGAAAGGAAGAGTTTAATCAATACAATTACAACTAAAATTAGAGTATATGTCAGACGATAAGAAAGTAATATTTTCAATGCAACGATTGAGTAAATCGTACCAAGGAAGTGATAAGCAAGTGTTAAAAAACATCTATTTAAGCTTCTTCTACGGAGCAAAAATCGGAATACTGGGATTAAATGGTTCGGGTAAGTCTTCTTTATTGAAGATCATCGCTGGGGTAGATAAGAATTACCAAGGGGATGTTGTATTCCAACCTGGGTATACCGTTGGGTATTTGGAGCAAGAACCCCAATTAGATGAGTCTAAAACCGTTATCGAAGTGGTTCGCGAAGGTGTGGCTGAAACCATGGCTATCTTGGACGAATTCAATAAGATAAACGATATGTTTGGTCTGCCTGAAGTTTATGAAGATGCAGATAAAATGCAAAAACTAATGGATAGACAAGCCGAACTTCAAGATAAAATTGATGCGGCTGGGGCATGGGAGATTGATAACAAGCTGGAAGTAGCCATGGACGCACTGCGTACCCCAGAAGCCGATACGCCTATTAATGTATTATCAGGGGGTGAAAAACGTCGTGTAGCCTTATGCCGACTGTTATTACAACAGCCTGATGTCTTGTTGCTGGATGAGCCTACCAACCACCTTGATGCCGAAAGCGTTCTTTGGTTAGAACAACATTTAGCACAATACGCCGGTACAGTTATTGCCGTGACCCACGACCGTTATTTCTTAGATAATGTTGCTGGATGGATTTTAGAATTAGATAGAGGGGAAGGTATTCCTTGGAAAGGAAACTATTCTTCGTGGTTAGATCAAAAATCTAAACGTATGGAACAAGAAGAAAAAGTGGCTTCCAAACGCAGAAAAACCCTCGAAAGAGAGTTGGATTGGGTTCGTCAAGGGGCGAAAGGCCGCCAAACCAAACAAAAAGCACGTTTGCAAAACTATGACAAACTCTTAAATGAAGACCAAAAGGAATTAGATGAAAAATTAGAGATATACATTCCTAACGGACCCCGTTTAGGTACCAATGTGATTGAAGCTACTGGAGTAGCAAAAGCTTTTGGAGATAAATTGTTGTACGATAATCTAAACTTCACCCTCCCGCAAGCGGGAATAGTCGGAATTATTGGTCCAAATGGTGCCGGTAAATCAACCATTTTTCGCATGATCATGGGAGAAGAAAAACCAGATGCTGGAGAATTCTCAATTGGAGACACCGTTAAAATTGCCTACGTAGATCAAGCGCATTCCAATATTGATCCCAACAAATCCATTTGGGAGAACTTTTGTGATGGGCAGGAGTTAATCATGATGGGCGGACGACAAGTAAATTCTAGAGCCTACTTATCTCGCTTTAATTTTGGAGGCAGTGATCAAAATAAAAAGGTGGCCGCTCTTTCTGGAGGAGAAAGAAATCGCTTGCACCTCGCGATGACCCTAAAAGAAGAAGGAAATGTATTATTGTTAGATGAGCCTACAAATGATTTAGATATCAATACGCTTAGAGCTTTAGAAGAAGGTCTAGAAAACTTTGCAGGTTGCGCCGTAGTAATCAGTCACGATCGATGGTTTCTAGATAGAATCTGTACGCATATATTAGCCTTTGAAGGGGATTCTGAAGTGTATTGTTTCGAAGGAGGCTTCTCTGAATATGAAGAGAATAAAAAGAAACGTTTGGGTATTGACGTCACTCCTAAACGTATCAAATACAGAAAATTAATTAGAAACTAATTCAATAAAAAAATCCCGAGTAATCGGGATTTTTTTATTGAGAAAACCTTTATATTTGAAAACTTAATAGTCAAAATGATTAGAACTAAATTATATAGTTTACTTTTTTGTTTATTTATATGCTTGTCCAATGTTTTGGCTCAAGAGCATAAAGTAGAGGAAGTTGCTATTGAAAAGTTACTCAATCAATCTATTTCAGAATTCAATGATGCTAAATACGATAAAGCCTTAGAATACTCAAAACAGGCTTTAGTAAAAGCCTATAAAATAAACGATAATTCTTATATAGCCCAATCTTACAATACACTAGGGTGTATCTACAATGAATGTTCCGAATCGTACAAGGCCATTGAGTTCTACAACAAAGCACTTTCCTATTCCAAAAAAGTAAATAATGACAAACTATACAATTGGATTTACGCCAATCTAGGAAGTGTGTATTATTTCAACCAAATTAATGTAAACAAAGGAATAAGCTATTATAAAAAAGCCTTGTTTTATGCTCAAAAGAGTAACGATTCAATTCAGCTCCAATACAATAAAGTCGACTTGGCAAGCGCCTACTTTTCGATCAATAAATTTGATGAAGGCAATAAGGTAATCTATGATGTAAAAAACTCTATTTTTCACAAAGGGGCAGAAGATATTAAAATGTCTTTAAATTTATTACTTGGAATTTACGCTACCAACATAGAACAAAAAGCACTAGCGGAGGACTACTATTTCAAGGCCTTAACGATTGCAAAAGTCAATAAATTTGATACTTTTTTAGTCAATATTTACGAAAATCTAGTACGTCATTATACGCACTACAAAGAACCTGTTAAAGTGGCCGAGTATCAACAAAAACTCGATTTACTTTCAAATGCAGTTTATTCCAAAGAAAAGCTAGATAAAATAAAAAAGGCCTCAGCCCAAATTGAATTAGAGGAATATAAAATTCAATTAGATAAAGTAGAAAAGGCCAATCAAAAGCATCAAGAAAGATTAAAAGAATCTAAACTGATAGTGATATTATTCATCATTATACTAATTGTCTTATTGTTGTTCTTGTTGACGCTTTATAAAAACATTAAAATAAGAGAACAAGCCAACTTTGAATTGACTAAAGCCAATGAAGCATTAATAGAAGCTAAAGAAAAAGCAGAAGAGGCATCCCAACTCAAATCACAATTCGTGTCTACGATTACTCACGAACTAAGAACGCCATTATATGGGGTAATCGGCATAACCAATATCATAATTGACGAACACAAAGAATTAGGCAACAGCCCTCATTTAAAATCATTAAAGTTTTCCGCTAAGTATTTATTATCCTTAGTCAATGATATTTTGCAGATTAATAAAATTGAAGAAAAGCGTATTATTCTGGAAAATTTAATCTTTAATCTTACGGATGAAATCAATACCATTAAAAATTCCGTAGAATACATCGCCGATAAAAATAATGATGTTCTTACCGTTGAAATCGACACCGCGATCCCCGAATTTTTAATAGGAGATAAATTGCGCTTATCTCAAATTGTCATGAACTTGGTAAGTAACGCCTTGAAGTTTACCAAAAACGGTGAAGTAGCCATCATAGCAGATCTAAAAAATGTAGTCGATAAAGTGTATTTTATCGAATTTAAAATTAAAGATACCGGTATCGGAATCGCCAAAGAAGATCAAAGTAAAATCTTCGATAAGTTTGTTCAAATTGAACGTAAAGAAGAAGATTACCAAGGAACCGGTCTAGGATTATCTATCGTGTCAAGGTTAATCGAATTATTCGATAGCGAAATTCATTTAGAAAGTGAAGAGAACGTAGGGACCACTTTTACTTTTACTATTGGTTTTGAATACGACGAAGACAAATCAAAAGAGATCATCAATAACATAGTAGTGGATTTATCATCCAGTCAACTTTACCACATTTTAGTTGTAGAAGACAATAAGATAAACCAAATGGTTACCAAAAAGATCATTCAAAACAGCAACATGAGTTGTACCATCGTTGATGATGGCTATGCGGCTCTTGTTGCCTTAGAACGCGAACTGTTTGATTTAGTTCTAATGGATATCAATATGCCACTAATCAATGGTTTTGATACGACCAAGAAAATAAGAGAGAAGGGCATAAAAGTTCCTATTGTAGCCTTAACAGCGTTTGACAAACAAGAGGTTATCGAACAAGCTTTAGCGGCGGGAATGAATGATATTATGGTCAAACCTTTTGAACCGGCCAAATTGTATCAAGTAATTTCAAACCAAGTCAAAAATAATGATAACGAAAACGCTGGTTAATACCAGCGTTTTTTATTCTTCTTAGATGCTTCCGATTTCCTCGAATTTGTAGCGCTCTCAGGTTTCTTTTTATTGCGTAAATCAGGTTTAGCATCTGGATTAGGCTCTCCTTCTTTCCATGGGAATGGATGGTCCTTCATTGTTTTTACATTGACTTTTATCAACTTTAAAATATCTTTCCAATACGGCTCTTCATCTCTTCCGCAAAAGGATATTGATATTCCTCCATTTCCTGCACGACCTGTTCTACCAATGCGGTGCACATAGGTCTCCGGTATATTAGGTAAATCAAAATTGATTACATACGGTAAACTTTCAATATCAATGCCACGAGCAGCAATATCAGTAGCAACCAAAACAGATATTTCTTTACTTTTGAAATGGTCTAATACGCGTTGTCGAGCGGTCTGTGATTTGTCACCGTGAATTGCCTCAGCATTAACACCGTGCTTTTTTAGGGCTTTTACAACATTATCAGCGCCATGTTTTGTCCGAACAAAGACTAATACATTGCTAAGGTTTTCATTGCGTATTAAATGATATAATAAACCACGTTTGTTTTCTTTGTCAACAAAATAAATTTGTTGTTCAATGATTTCGGCAGTTGAGGATACAGGGGTTACCGATACATATTCGGGTTTATTTAAAAAGGTATCAGCCAATTCTCGTATAGCCATAGGCATCGTAGCCGAAAATAATAGCGTTTGTCTATTGGAAGGCACTAATTTCACTATTTTTCTAACATCATTGATAAAACCCATATCGAGCATTAAGTCAGATTCATCTAATACTAAATAATGCAAGTTGTCAAAATCAATAAAACCTTGTTTGTGTAAATCTAATAAACGTCCTGGAGTTGCAATTAAGACATCAACGCCTTTCTTTAATTGATCCACTTGAGGAACTTGAGATACGCCACCAAAAATAGTTAACTGTCTAATGTTGGTGTATTTTCCATAAGTGTCAAAACTCTCGCCTATTTGAACTGCTAATTCACGAGTAGGGGTTACTACTAAACAACGAATTTCTTTAGTTTTTTTGGACGACCCAATCATGCGATGCAGATTGTGTATGATAGGAATAGCAAAGGCTGCTGTTTTTCCTGTTCCGGTTTGTGCGCAACCTACTAAATCTTTTCCGGCTAAAATAATGGGAATTGATTTTTCCTGAATAGGAGTAGCGCTAGTGTATCCTTCTTCAAAGACAGCTCTCTGAATACTTTTGGATAATGATAAATCTTCAAATAACATAAATAATACTTACGTTTAAGTGTAAGTCGATCCAAAGATAAGGTTTTTATATTTGGCAATTTTAAAGGTTCAATTCCTTCCTTGATTTGATGAAATCAGTCACCAAATAACCGATTAATTTGCCAATAAGATGATTGTTTTTATCTTCTCCAAGTACAGGCGCTCCTTCACATATATGAATGTAAGCAGCGTTTTTATGTTTTCCAAAGAAGTAAACAAATTGACGTAGTTCTTCTACTGAAAAACCACTCATCGTCATGGCACTACTGGCTATGTTAGGTAATGCATCTAAATCTATTTCTATACCAAAAGCATCATTTTTAATAAAATCTAAAGCAGTATTTAACTCTTGTTGGTAATTCTTTTGCTGACGCACTTTGATTTCATCATAGGTATTGTAATTAACACGATCTTCTATCTTTTTCAAATTGTCAATTACATTTTTGGAGGTATAGTTTTCGTGCAATCCAAAAATGAAATATTTTTTTAAAAAGCCCTCCTCATAAGCATAGGAAAATCCATTACCGCTATGACGTCCTTCCAATATTCTAAAATCAGAGTGTGCATCAAAGTTTACCGCATTGATCGGTTTCCCTATCCCAAGCGCTGTACCTTTAATATTGCCATACGCGTTATTGTGCCCACCTCCAATTATAATAGGTGTTTTTCCACACTTAATTATGGTAGTTATGACATGCACAACTTCTTTATCTATTTTTTCTACTAAGGTGCTTAACTGCTTTCTATCGGCTGTTTTATGAAAATCCAAGTCTTTTGCTTGCTCCATTTCACTAGCTACATTTAGGGTTCCCAAAATAATAATTTGGCTTCCTTTGCAAAAACGATTGTGTTGTATATTAGCAATACTACTAATAGCACTTTTCCAGGCAGAATCAGCTCCAGGACGTCCAAAATTAGCTCTAATTCCCACATCTTCAGGTATGCCTAATAATACATATCGCGCTTCGCTATTATTGATAAATTCTATTGGATTTTCTTCTTTTGGAATGGTAATCATTTTTTCGCCAAACTTTACTTCACCACTTCTGTGATTGGTTACTTTGGCCAAATCTGTGATTGAAAAGGGAATAACATTCTCCATTATTAAAAATATTTCTTCAAAAATATAATAAATATGCGTATATTTCGTTACTATTAATATTAGTAATTAACTATTGTATAAAAAAAATGTAAGCTATGGAAAATCAAAGTAATAACTCAAAACTTAAAGGAATCATAGGTGTATTGGCACTTTTGTTGGTCATTAGTTTAGTCTATATTTTTAAACTTACTTCTGATGCAAAGTCATTAGAAGCAACGGTAACCACTACAACTTCTGAAAAAGAAGCGGTCTTGAAAGATTTATCAGCATTAAAAGCAACCTATGATGCCGCTCTAGCAGAAAATACTTCCATGTCAGATGAATTAATAGCAGAGCGTGATAAAGTGGTTAAACTAATGGAGCAATTAAAAAGTGCCAAAGGAGATGTTGCTTCCTTGCAAAAATATAAGTCTCAATACAAACTTATGGAAGGCAAAATGCGCACATTAATGCAGGAAGTAGATGTATTAAAAAAACAAAATCAAACCTTAACTACTAATTTAGATAGTACCAATGTTAAGTTGGAAGATTCTAAAAAATACAACCAAGTATTAGTAGGTCAAAATGAAGATTTAGCCAAGACTGTTGAAAAAGGACAGAAGTTAACCATAACCAATTTAAAAACGGCTACTTATAAAGTTAGAAGCTCAGGTAAACAAATAGTTACTGATAAAGCCAGTAGAACCGACTTACTAGAAGTAAAATTCACGATTGCTGAAAATAAAATTGCTAAATCAGAAGACAAAACCTATTATGTTCAAGTAATTGATGGCAAAAACAATGTACTTGGAGACAAAGCCTTTGTTAAGTTCGGAGACACTTCATTAACTTATAGCTTTACATCAACCGTTAAATACGAAAACAAAACAGTAGAAGTTAGTGAAAAGTTACCAGGTAAAGACTTTGCTAAAGGAACCTATTTTGTTAATATTTTTGATAAAGGAGAATTGGTTTCAAAAAGCAGTTTCTCTTTGCGATAATATAGAAACGTTACTTTATAGATAAAAAAAGCCCCTAATTACTTGGGGCTTTTTTTATGCTATAACCCTTCCTCTTAAAATGACTTGGTCAATTAAATTACTGCCAAAGGCATAAGGGATTTCATAATACGAATTAAGTGGTTTGGTGATGATGAGATTTGCTTTTTTTCCTAGTGTTATACTACCATGTGTGTCCGACAAACCCATCGCATAAGCGCCATTAATTGTAGCAGCATTTATGGCCTCTTCCGGCGTGACCTTCATCTTAATACAGGCCGTAGATACTACTAAATTCATGTTACCCGAAGGGCTGGTGCCTGGATTAAAATCAGAGGCTAAAGCAAACGGTAATCCTGCATCAAGTAATTGTCGAGTAGGTGTATACGGAATGCTTATGAAAAAGGAGCAACTAGGCAAAGCAACAGGCATTGTTTCACTATTTTTCAATACTTCAATATCTTCCTCGGTTACGATTTCAAGATGATCTACTGAAAGAGCATTGTACTTAACACAGGCCGCAATTCCGTTTATAGCAGTAAATTGATTAACGTGTATTTTGGCTCGTAAACCATATCGTTCCCCAGCTATCATTATTCGCTCTGTTTCCTCCACCGAAAAATACCCCGTTTCCAAAAAGGCGTCGATGTAATCGGCTAGGTTTTCAGCGGCTATTATAGGTAACATTTCATTTATAATTAAATCAATATATCCAGAATGATTTTCTTTGTATTCCATTGGAAATGCATGTGCTCCTAAAAAGGTTGATTTAATAGCAATCGGATAAGAAGCAGCAAGTCTTTTTATAACACGCAACATTTTCAATTCTCCCTCTATCGTTAATCCATATCCCGACTTTATTTCAATGGCTCCTGTGCCTTGACGGATCACGTCTTCAAGTCTGTTTTTGGATTGATTATAGATTTCTTCTTCTGAAGTATCATTCAACTTTATGGCCGAATTCAATATTCCACCACCTCTTTTAGCAATTTCTTCATAGGTAAGTCCCTTAATTCGATCTACAAATTCTTGTTCTCGATTGCCAGCATAAACAATATGAGTATGACTGTCACACCAGCTAGGCAATACTATTTTCCCATTTGCATCTATTGTTTGCGCTACTGCTTCTTTTGGACAATTTTCCATGAAACCATAAGCTACAATCAGCTCGTCTTCAATTAATAAATAGGCATTTTTAATTGTTGGTAAAGTAGCCATTTCAGCTCCAGATACTTTACTAATACCAACTTCTCTTACCTGTACTAATTCTTTTATATTAATGATTAACGTTTGCATACAATGATTTTTGGTAAAAATAGTTTGAAAAAAAGAAATATTCTTAAATTTAAACAAATTTAGAATTCGTGAGAAAAATTAAATATAAAAAAGGACATAAAGTTCAGCCTACTTTACTTGAATATACAGGGGTTCACAAATACACACAGACGCAAATGCAATTGTTTGTATATAATGATGCAGACTTGGCTGAATTTAATGAGTTTGATGTAAACGAAATGCATAAACATGTTGATTTTACTAAAACTAATTGGCTAAATGTTCATGGGTTAAATGATAGCGTAATTATAAAAAGTGTAGGTGATTTTCTAGGGGTAGACAATTTTATGCTCTCCGATATTATGAATACCACAAAACGAACAAAGCTTGATGAATATCATGACACCTTGTTTTTTAATGTAAAGTCATTATTACCGGAAGAGGATTCAAATAATATACATGTTGAACAAATCAGTTTTTTATTAAAAAACGGAATATTGGTCTCTTTTCAAGAAAAAAGAAGTGACTTTTTTACTCACATCAGAGAACGAATGAGAACTCATTCCGGGATTGTACGAACTAAAAAAGCAGACTATTTACTGTATTTATTATTAGATGCCATCATGGAAAACTTCTACATTACGATAGAAAATGAAGAAGATAAAGTAGAACAACTTATTAATGAATCAAAAGTAAGTACCAACCTTTCCATACTAGAACAAATAGAAAAGCATAGAGATAATTATAACTTCCTAAAACGGTCCATTATCCCCTTAAGGGACTCCTTATATTCTATCAAAAGTATTAAAGACGATAATGTGTTCAATGCCATCGAAGCCAATAACTTTACTTTTTTTGAGCGGTTACACCAAAAATGTCTAGAACTTTTAGAACAAATAGAATACGACTTAACTACTTTAGACAGCGCCGCTAATTTCTTTTTCTCATCACAAAGCCATAAAATGAACGAAGTGATGAAAACACTAACCGTTGTATCTGTATTTTTTATGCCGCTAACCTTCATAGTAGGGGTATACGGTATGAATTTTGACAACATGCCCGAACTGCATTGGCAATACGGTTATTTCATTATAATTGGCGTTATGCTTATTTTATTATTGAGTATGGTTTATTACTTCAAAAAAAAGCGATGGTATTAAGAAGCACTACTTTTTAAAAGAGTTCTTAAATACACTAAACCTATTATGGCTGATATCGTTGAGGAAATTACTATCATAATTTTAGCGTTCTCAATATGTTGACTGTTTGAAAAAGCTAAGAGTGTAATGAATATCGACATAGTAAATCCGATGCCACCTAAAATACTAACGCCTAATATTGATTTCCAATTCAAATCTTCTGGTAATTGCGCAATTTTTAATTTTACCGATAAATAACTAAAAAGCCATATGCCAATTGGTTTTCCAATAATTAATCCTAATGCTATTCCCAAGGTATAGCTTTGTATTAGGGCATTTTTCAAACCTGCATGCAAAGAAATACAAGTATTGGCTAAAGCAAATAGCGGAAGGATAAGAAAAGCTACAGGCTTATGTAATATATGTTGTAATAGGTAAGAGGTAGATTTTTCATTTCCATTACCAAAAGGTATCGCAAATGCTAGTAGTACTCCAGTAATAGTCGCATGTACTCCCGAATGCAGCATGAAGTACCACATAAATACTCCTCCTATGATATAGGGAATTAAGTTACGAATCTTAAATCGGTTTAATAAAAGTAAGAAGATGAAAATACACAATGCGATCATTAAATTTGTCCATTGTATTGTTTTGGTATAGAATAGTGCAATTACTAAAATAGCCCCCAAGTCGTCAATCACTGCTAAAGCAGTTAAGAATACTTTTAAAGAAGCTGGCACTCTATTACCCAATAACGATAATATACCAATAGCAAAAGCAATATCAGTAGCCATGGGGATGCCTGCACCAGATTGAGTAGTAGTTCCGTGATTTAAAGAAATATATAAGCTCGCTGGAAGTAACATACCTCCTATAGCAGCAGCTATAGGAAATAGTGCATTTTTAAAATTAGACAATTCACCAACATAAAGTTCTCTTTCCAATTCCAAACCAATTAGTAAAAAGAAAATGGTCATTAAACCATCATTAATCCAATATTCAAGAGGATGTTCCCCAATTTGAAAATGCCATAAGTGTATATAACTTTCACTCCAAATTGAATTGGCAAGTAATAAGGAGAGTAGGGTGCACATTATAAGGATAAACCCTCCTGCTTTTTCACTTTCAAAAAAATCCTTAAAAAGGTTAGTTATTTGCATCTAGCAAATATAAAAAAAGCCCCTCTAGTAGAGGGGCTTTTAGTGAGTTATAATTAATCTATAGTGCAGTAATAATAAACTGACTTCTTCTATTAAGTTGGTGTTCCGCTTCGGTACATTCTACACCATCAGCACATTTGTTGACAAGCTGTGTTTCACCATAGCCTTTAGCGGTCAAGCGGTCAGCTTTAATACCATTTTTGATTAACCATTCTTTTGTTGATTTAGCTCTTCTATCAGATAACTTCATGTTGTATTCAGAAGTAGCGCGACTATCTGTATGTGAACGGATATCAATTTTCATTGTTGGATATTGCTGTAATACATCTAATATTTTAGCTAAATCGATAGCGGCATCATCACGAATATTCCATTTGTCTAAATCAAAATAGATTAGGTTAATACCAAATACATCCGCTAAATCACCTCCAATAGGAATTGGTTTAGCAATTTTTTCAAGTTCGATGTTAAGTTCTGTTTTTCCGGATTCTTTATTGATAATAACTGGAGATTCTTTCGTGTTATAAGTTTCAAGAGACGTTCTTACATAGTATTTTTCAGAACACTCTACCTCAGTAAATTCATATTTACCATTAGCGTCTGATAAAGCTTCTTTGATTACATTGAATTTATCATCCATTAATATCAATTTAGCATTAGGTAATATTGCTTTAGTATCTTGATCAGTAACGATTCCAGTTAATACTTGCTCGCACCAAATAGGTCTAGATTCTATAAATTTATAAATATCATCACTACCTTGACCGCCATCTCTATTAGAGCTTAAATAGCCCTTTTTAGATTTAGAATCTATAATTAAAGCAAAGTCATCTTTTGGGCCGTTTGCTTCTTCTCCTACGTTCAATACTTGTTTGAAATTAATTGATCCATCTTTGGGCATTTTTGTAATAAAGATATCAAGTCCACCAAGACCTGGTTGTCCGTCTGAGGCAAAATAAAACTCATTGTCCTCATTAATAAAAGGATAGGTTTCTCTACCTGCGGTATTGATCATATCTCCTAAATTTTCAGGGGTTCCAAAAGAACCATCATCACTTATTCTTACACGGTATAGATCAGATTGTCCTTTTCCACCAGGCATATCAGAAGCAAAATACATAGTTTTTTCATCTGAGCTAAGGGCAGGGTGAGCTGCTTGAAAACTATCACTGTTAAAAGGAAGAGGTGCAATATTTGTCCAATTTCCATCTTTGTCTAAAGTAGCTTTGTATATTTTTAATAAAGTAACTTTTTCTGCGTCAAAGCCTCTACCATCTAGATAATTGTTTCTGGTGAAATAGGCCGTTTTACCGTCCTTGGTAAACACAGGCGTATCTTCATGGTATTTGGTGTTGATTTGTTTTCCAAACTTCGCCACAGCACTCAATGAGCCATCTTCACCCATATTGGCGCTATATAAGTTAGTGAAATGTTGTCCAGTCCAAGTGTGTATTTTTTTAGAAAAGTTTCCAGTATCTCGGGCCGATGCAAAAACTACTTTAGTTCCCATAAAGGAAGGTCCATAGTCTGAGAACTTAGAGTTAATACCTGCGTTTTCAATTTTAAATCGCCCTGAATTTTGTTTGATTTCAGCTAAATAATCTCTGTTTTGATTTAATAATTTAGCACGGGAGTCTTTAGCATCCTTCTTTGCAAATTCAACCAACATAGCCTCCGCTCTTGTATAGTCTTTTGCTGCTTTTAAGGTTTGAGCAAAATGATAATAAAACTCCGGTTGTTGCTCTGGATTTAATGAGTAAAGTTCTGAGTAAAATTTATTTGCTTTTTCTAATTCGGCATTAAAATAATAAGCATTTCCTAATTTGAGAAGCATATCGGGTGATTTATACCCTTTTTCATAGATGCGCTCATAGGTTTTGATTGCATCGATGTAGGCATATTTACCGTATTCTTTATCACCTTTAACTTCTTTTTTACCCTGTGCATAACTATTTACACAAGTTATTGCAATCAGTACTAAGTATATAATTCTGTTTTTCATGATTGTTTTTATTATTAGAAGAATCTAGGTGATACCATTTTACTAACTTTATTAAATAACTCAAAGCGTAAAAATATCTCATGGGAGCCTGAGTTGTAATGTTTTAAACGGGTAGTTTCCATATCGTAACTATATCCAATAAATAAGCCGTCTGTGATTTGAAATCCAGCAAGCGCACTTGCTGCAGCATCCCATCGGTAAGCTCCGCCCAACATTAACTTATCGAAAAACAAGAAGTTTCCAGACAAATCTAATTGCAATGGTGCTCCAGTTACCATTTTAGTTAAGAAAGCAGGTTTGAATTTGATATCAGAAGACAAATCAAATACATATCCTCCAATAGCATACACATTCATTCGTTCTTGAAATACCGCGTAATCATTATCGCTGTACTTTTTATCTTGAAGAAAGTTTGGTACTGACAGTCCGAAATATAGCTTGTCTGAGTGCAAATAAATTCCAGCTCCAAGATTGGGTGAGAATTGACTGTTAACAGGCTGGAGATTATTATCAGCAACAATTACAGGAGTTAGTACACTAGTGTCTAAGGTAAATAAGTTGCCAGTTGCTTTAACACCAAATGAAAGTTTGTATGTTTCAGAAGTTTGTACTGTATAAGATACATCGGCTGAAATATGATTCTCAGTAGTAGGGCCAATTTTGTCATTTACAAAAGATAATCCAATTCCAAGATTACTATTATTTAAGGGTGTGTTTAACGAGAAAGCATTGGTTGTAGGTGCTCCTTCAAGGCCTACCCATTGTGTACGATGCAAACCAAATATACTCATAACTCCTCTAGACCCAGCATAAGCCGGATTTATATTGATAGTGTTATACATGTATTGAGTATATTGAGCATCTTGTTGAGCAAACCCGCTGTAACACGATATCATTAAAGCCAAAATTAAAATCTTTTTTCTCATAATTTCTTATTTAAAACCTGAGGATTTGGGCAAATCCTCAGGAATTTGATTTATCTATCTAGTAAGGTATAAATATTTAGATTCTGTTACAACTTTTCCTGTAGTACCATCAGTGTACTGAAGAATATAGAAGTAAGTTCCTGCTGGTAATTCATCTGATTTACTTACAGTAGCTCTACCATTTGATAGACCAGTAAATACAACACTCTCATTGTCATAATTTTTAGCATCATATACTAGTACACCCCAACGGTTGTAAATTTCAACTGTATTCGGTAAGTGACATTGTTGATTAATATAATCAATTTGGAAATTTTCATTATCACCATCTCCGTTCGGTGTAAAGGCATTGTGAACTATAATATTATCACAACCTTCCACAGCACACAATTGAACAGGAACAAGCACGTTTATCTTTTGAGGACATGTAGTTTGATCGTAATTATAGCTAAAGATATAAGTTCCATCAGCAACTCCCATAGCATCAAATACAGTTCCACTAAAAGTACCTACATTACTTTCATTAATCCAAGTTCCGTTTGTAGGTGTTCCGCTTGGTAAAACTACAGTATTTAAATCTAATGTAGTTTCTATTGTACCATTATTACACACCCTAGCAACATTTAATGTATTTACCGTTTGTGTAGTAATAGTTACTGTTACTGTTTGCGTGTATGTTGGTGATAAATTACCACATGCATCTTCTGCCGTCCATGTTCTTACAATAGTATATTGACTGTTAACGGTAGCTGATTGTGTTTCAGTTGCAGTTATGATCAAATTACTTTCCGCTGTGCAGTTGTCGGAGAATGTTGGAGTTGCTGCCGTTGGAATGTTATCACAAGTAACAGATGGATTAGTTAAAATGGATGTCATTACCGGTGCAGTAGTATCTTGTACTGTTATCACTTGAGTAAAGAAACCAGAAGCATTACCACAGGCATCTATAGCTCTCCAAGTATTGGTGTAAGTGCCACTTGAAGGACAAGTACCTGCAACAAAAGCTCCAGATGTTTTAACATAAGTTACATTGCTACAATTATCTGTAGCTTGTGGAGCTAATGTTTGAGCATTTGCTAAAGCAGTAGAATCACTACATTCAACATTCACGTTTAATGAACCGGCAAGTGTAATCCAATCTGGATTAGTTGTATCCTCTACAGAAATTACTTGAGTAAATACAGTAGAAGTGTTACCACAAGCATCGGTTGCGGTCCATGTATTGGTATAAGAACCACTTGACGGACAAGATCCTTGTACAAAGGTACCTGATGTTTTTACGTATGTTACCGTACCACAACCTTCAGCAGCAATTGGAGCATCAGCTTGAGCTGTTGCTAAACCAGCAGCATCACTACATTCAACAGTTGTATTTAAAGCACCTGCTAAAGTAGACCAAGTTGGCGCCGAAGTATCTTGAACTGTGATTACTTGAGTGAACACTGTAGAAGTGTTACCACAAGCATCAGCTACTGTCCAAGTATTGGTGTAAGAACCTGAGTTAGCACAACCTGTAGAAGCTACAAAAGCACCACTAGTTTTTACGACATTAGTTACATCACTATCGCAAGCATCAGTAGCGGTAGGGAAGGCAGCTTGAGCTGTTGCTAAAGCAGCAGCATCACTACATTCAACTGTAGCATTCAATGCACCTGCTTGAGTAGACCAAGTTGGAGCAGTAGTATCTTGAACGTTGATTACTTGAGTGTAAAC